>SKVA01000032.1 GCA_007129695.1 Spirochaetaceae bacterium
AAACGACAAGCGATATGCTCGCGAACGCCTGAGGCGAGCGATCGCCGGTAAGGAGCGACGGATGCAGTACAGCGAAAGCCCGGTGAGCCCGGCCGACATCCCGACGATCAGGTCGTTCATGAGTAACGCGCAGATCGGCGCAGAGGTTCCGTGGAACTGGCTCTGCGATCGGTTGAGCTTCACGTTCGCGGTATCGTGCACGATGCACGGTACGAGCGAAGAAGCGTGGGCGTCGCGCGCTGCGATATACCGAGACGAGCGGGGCGACATCGCATCGGTCGTGCTGACCGAAGGCGAGAACCGCGGCGAAGTGTTCTTCATGAGCGGACCCGATGAGCTCTCCGAGCCACTGCTGCGACGGATGTTCGACTTCGCGGTGGAGCACAGCTCGTCGCGCACCGACGACGGTCGCCGGAGTCTCTGTCTGCGCGTCGACCCGCGCTTCCCCGACCGCGTGCGTCTGGCGACCGAACTGGGGTTCACCCGCGCCGAGTGGTCCGAGCCGCTCGCGCGGATCACGATAGATCCGGCCGAGCACGGATTGGCCGCGGATTCCGCGACCGCGATCGCGTGCGGTCTGTCGCCCGATGGGTACACGCTGATCGAGGCCCCCGATCCGCGGCTGAAGGCGGAGTGCCACTCGCGGTCGTTCGGGTACGCCGACGATCCCGAGATGCGATCGCGGAATGAGGCGGGCTTCCGCAAGCTTACCACTATGCCCGACTACGCGCCCTTCCTGGACCTGATGCTGATCGACCCGGACGGCAAACCCGCCGCGATGATGGGATTCTGGCACGACCCGCTGTTGCGGATGGCGATGCTCGAACCGGCCGGTACGGTCCCCGAGCACCGGCGGCGCGGATTGGGCCGCGTGCTGCTCGATGCGGGTGTCGCGCGCCTGCGCCGGCTGGGCGCACGATCCCTCTGGGTAGGATCGGATCAGCCGTTCTACACGGGATCCGGATTTACCGTCGTCCATCGGTGGGATGTGTACGAGAGGGTGTGGTAACGCCCGGACAGGTGCCCGCAGATCGGAGGTTCTGCCTGATCGATCTGGACTACTTGCTCTGAGCTACAGGAGCGGGTCGGGGAGCCGGACGGACGTTGGGTCGCGGGGTAGAGGACGGTGGCTTGCTGCCACCCTTCTTCTCGCCGCCTTCGACTATCGCCTTGTTAGTCATCTTCATCCTCGGCTTCAGTATTACCCCCCGAGGCGAGTGACGTCAACAGGTTTGAGAGCCCACGCCGGTGCCGATCGCCCGGCGTGCGTTTCAGCTCCCACGGCCCCGTTCCTCCCGACTGACCGTAGTACCTGAGGAACAGGCGACGTCCTTGATCACGTCTGGACCTGAGCACGGCGGCTGCTACCGCCGGTGCCACCGTTGTGGGTAGAGTGTTCGACAGCGCCGGGATCTCTATCGTCCACGCGTCGTTTGGCCTGGACAGATAGACGGCGTCGAGAGCCTGTATTGGCTCGAGATCGCCAAGCCCGTCCTGAGAGACGTTGGGATACACCTCGACATCGGTCAACAACAGCTCCCGCGGCCTGTACGGATCTGAGTACTGGCTGATCTTACCGTAGTAGACGATGTTCTCTTGCGTGTCTCTCACGAACACCCACTCGACATTCGGGCTGTTCTGGATGTACTGCCACACATCGTCGTCTCCGAACGAGCTCGTGATCCGCGTGCGTCGGGCGATCCGGTTGATGAGCTTGTGGTTGTGAAATATCGCTGCGACGACTGACAGCAGCAAGCCGACGATGCAGGCGCCGTAGAACTCGTACCAGTTGCGGATGAACGCTGCCCGCGTGAGAGTCACATCGACGGAGTCCGGAGTCGATGCTCCCGGTAGTCCCAGCGCCCGGACAATCGGGCTGGCGATCGCATACGAGACGAACGCGAACACGACAAACTCGACAACGGCGACCCAGAGCTGCGTCTGCTTCGTCGCTCTCAGTCGGGAATACGAGAGGCTCGCAAGCACGCCAGGGAAGAGAGCGACGAGTGTCTGCACGACCGTGGTATTGACTTCCACCCGGGTCATCGTTGACGTCATCTGCGGTGGCTGTCAATAGCGGGATCGACCTCGGCCCTTACAATGCCGGGGATACTCACCGCTCCGGCCCGGCGTCCATGTCGCCGTACATCCACGCGAAGTCATCCGGTGTCAGCTCAGCGGCGGGCGCGACGTTGCCGAAGAGCGTCGCGACCGTATCGACGGGGTCGTAGCCGAGTTCTGAGCGCGCCTTGTCGATGCTGAGCCACGGGCGGGTCGCGGTGGAGATGCAGTTGTAGATCCCGAAGCGCGGCTCGTCTGCGGTCAGACAGAGGCGGACCATCGACGCGAAGTCGCGCGGCGACAGGATCAGCGCCTCCTTGTACCGGCCGAAACCCTCGGCGATCCGCTTCGGCGTCATGTAGTAGCCGATCCGCAGGCAGTAGCAGCGCATCGCGAAGCGCTCGTGGTAGTAGCGCGCTAGCGCCTCGCCGTAGAGCTTTGTGACCGCGTAGAACGTGTCGGGACGAGCCTCCGCGCTCTCCGGCAGGTCGAGCGTCCCGTCGACGTGATGAAACCCCACCGTGTGGTGCGTGCTCGCCAAGACGATCCGCTCGACCCCGGCGAGGTGTGCGGCGTCGAAGAGGTTGTAGACGCCTGACACGTTGCTCGGGATCATCCGGGCGTGGACGCCTTCGTCCCACGTCACCGCCCCAAGGTGCACGACCGCATCGACGCCGTCCACCGCGCTCGCTACCGCGTCGGAATCGGCCAGATCGGCGTGGACGTACTCGACGTCGGGAAACCGAGCGGTATCGACGGCGATGACGTCGGAGACGCGAAGCGCATAATCACCCGACAGCGCGTGCGCAAGGTCGGGCGCGATCATGCCGCCGGCGCCGGTGATCAGGATGCGTCGCACCGGCCCCTCTACCCGACGATCTCGCTGAGCAGGGCGAAGCTCGTCTTCAGGCTCTCCATCGGCCCCATCGTGTTCATCCGGTCCTGCTCTATGACGAGCCAGTCGACGCCCGCCTTCCGCGCCGCGTCGACTACGCCGGCGGTATTCACGACGCCGGTGCCGACCTCTGCAAAAACGGCTTCATCGCGTTTGCCGTCGGCGGTCGGGCTTCCGGGGTGCAGGTGCGCGAAGTCCTTCATGTGGAGGACCGGAAAGCGGTCGGGGTGCTTCCCGATGATCGCGACCGGATCGCCGCCGCCAAAGGTGACCCACGCGACGTCGAGCTCGATCTTCACGATCGACGGGTCGGTGTTCGCCAACAGCAGGTCGAATCCGACCTCTCCATCGTGGACGCGGAACTCGTGATCGTGGTTGTGGTAGAGAAAGGTGAGCCCTTCGTCGGCGCACAGCCGCCCGACCGTGTTGAGGTAGTCGCATGTCTTCAGGATGCTGTCGCGGCTGTCGAACGGCGCGTAGTAGTCGACGACATAGCGCGACCCTATCTCCCGCGCCGTGGTGATCACCTCGCGCCACTGTGCCTCAGACTGGTCCTGTGCGACCCGCCCCTGCGGCGCTGCCTTGAGCCCGTGCGCGTCAAGACGCGCCCGTGCTTCCCGAACCGGAACCCCGAGCGCCTTCGCGACCGCGGCCGCACCTTCCATGCCGTCGAAGCCGATCCCTGCGACCGTGCGCAGCGTCGCCTCCGGCGCGTTCCTGATCTCATCCCCGATGACGCCGATGAATCCGATGTTCAAGCTCATGCCGCCATTCTACCAGAGTGCGCGCCACGGTGCAGCACCTGCAACGCGCTGTCGCCGACACATCGACGGCGGCCGGTTGCGCTTCCGACGGTTCGGGCATCGTGCTCCGTGGCCTCGCATCTGACAAGAAAAATCATATATGCTATCTTCGCTGGGGGACTATCGTCCCAGGAGGGTGGGATGAAGAGGGTTATCAAGAGGCTCGCGCTCGTTGTCGCGATCGCTCTGACCGCTGCAGGCGGCGCGGTCGCCCAGGACGGCGAACGCCGAGGCCTGCTCGGTGAGTGGAAGTCTGAGTTCGCAAACCCGATGTACGGGTTCGCGTTTACCGTGATCTCGCTCAACTCGGAGTTCGACGGCGAGCTTGGGACCTCCGAAATGGTGGTTCCTGGAATCGACCTGCGAATCGCGACTGGAACGAACGTCGCGCTGCGCGGAGGGTTCTACAACGGAATCGAAGTCGGCTTGCAGGCGTTCTTCGTGCCCGACGATGAGGCCGATGTCGCGGCGTTGACGCCATCGAGCGAGCCAACCCAGGCGTACCTGGACGGGTACTTCGGACACGTGTTCGTACTCGCGAAGTACGGGTACCGGTTCGACATCGGAATCGGTATCATCGGGGCCAGCGTCGGGGCGGAGATCGGGGTCGGCGGCCGGATCGCGAGTTCGAACGTCGTCGTCGTGATGAACGGCATTCCGAACGCGACCGATGATGAGGTCTACTACTACGTCGAACGACCGTTTCCGTCGGAGACTACTCTGGACTACGTCTTCGATGCCGGGCTCGAGGGTGCGGTCAGGTTCGGGCGCAACTTCCGGATCGTTGCGCGCGGCGGCCTGACTGTTACGCCGCAGTTCTTCGCCCGAAGCGACCACTCGGCGTACTTCGCCGCCGGTGACAAAGGACCCTCAGCGATCAACAGCATGCTCGACGCGCAGGCGTGGGCCGCCCAGTGGTCTCTGTTGTCCCTTCCGTACATCGGTTCGATGCGGGTGGGGTTCATCCTGAACTACTGAGACCTACGTGCCGGCGCGGTTTCCCGTGCCGGCGCGTCGGTGTACACTCGCGCATGCACAAGCTCGTCTTCTTCGTGCCCGCCGATCACGCCGAGCGGGTAAAGCGGGCCGTCTTCGACGCCGGGGCCGGTCGATACCGTAACTACGACTCGTGCTCGTGGCAGACGGCGGGGAAGGGGCAGTTCAGGCCGCTTCCCGGGTCCACTCCCTTCATCGGCTCCCGCGGTGAGATCGAGGTCGGCGACGAGCTGCGGGTGGAAACGATCTGCGAAGACGGCGTGGTTCGCGCGGCCGTGGAAGCGCTCCTGGCCGCGCACCCGTACGAGGAGCCGGCCTACGACGTGATCAGGATCTATACGATCGACGATCTGCGCGGATCGACGTAGGCGGTCTATATACCATCCGCAATTCTCGCGACCTTGAAGAACCCCGCGGTGAGCTCGTGCGCCGCAGTGCGACCGGTGCCGGGGTCGCCCTTTTCCTGTCCAGTCTTCCCCTGCTTCACGGAGAGCGACGCACTGAACGATCCGGTGGCGAAGTCGCCGATGTGAGCCGGGGTCGCTCTGACCGCTACCGACAGCATCGTTGCATACATGGAGACCGAGTCGTTCCGGTAGTTCACGCGCATGGCATCCTCGTTCTCGGTGGAGTAGGTGCCGGATGATAGCTTGGGTAGGGTGATCCACACACCGTGCTCTTCGTGCAGTCTGCAGACGTCGGCATCAGTGACTGTCTCGTGCGCCCAGAAGTCGAAGGAGTCGTCCGGCGCGACCGATCCGCCGGGCATCCCGGATCCCCACACGACCGCCAGTTCGGGATCCGAGCGGTCTGTGCAGCCGGCCAGCAGCGTGACTCGCACTCCGTCGAGCAGGAACGACACACCTGGGTTCACGTTGACCGTGACCGTCCAGTCGACTGTCCGACCGAAGCTCGGGGACACCGTGACCTTTGCGGGCACGCCGTCGGCAAACGACGTGGCCCCGACCAGCGTGGCTCCGGGGGAGACACCGATCGTTGGCTTCACTAGAGCGAGATCGACCGGCGGCGCGATCGCCACCACCGTTCGAGTCGATGGATCTATAGAGACTTCGACCGGCAACTCGCCGAGCGAAAGCGATACGATGCTCGCATCGCTCGGTCCGAACAGGAAGCATCCTGTCACGATAAGTGAGACGAGTACGATGCCGACCCGCGCTGCGATTCGCAAGGCAACTCCTCCGCCCAGCCGGGTTGGATTATACTTGGGGTGCGTATGAGCCGCAATCAGATTTTCCGCCGTTTCGCTCACGCCCGCGTCCTGATCGCCGTCACCCCGTTGCTGTCGGGCTGCTACCTCATCCAGCAGGGAGCCGGCATCATCGCGTACCAGATAGAGGCCGAGCCGATCGCCCCGGTGCTCGAAAGCGGATCGTTTCGTGGGGGTGCTTCGGCCGACGCGCAGATGCTCGACTTTCTGCGTGAAGTAGAGCGCGTACGCCGCTTCGCCGCCGACGATCTGGGGCTCGACGTCGGGCGCAACTACAGCCGGATCGTGTTGACCGACCGGGACTACCTGGCGGCGGTTGTCAACGCCGTCGGCGAGCTTGACTTCACCCGCCACCAGTGGCGCTGGCCGTTTGCCGGGCGCTTCCCGTACAAGGGGTTCTTCGATCCGGCGGGTGCGCGCAGAGAGGCCGACCGTCTCCGTGAGCGCGGGTACGACGTCTGGGTCAGACCCGTCGACGCGTTCAGCACGCTCGGGATCACGAGCGATCCAGTTTTCAGCTTCATGGTCGATTACCCGCCGCACCGGATCGCAGAGTTGATCGTCCACGAGTCGGTTCACGCGACGATCTATCTCCGCAACCAGGGGCAGTTCAACGAAGAGCTCGCGACCTGGATCGGTATCGAAGGCGCGATCGCGTATCTGGAGCGGTACTACGGCCCGGCATCGGACGAGCTCGCCGCGTACGACGCGGCGCGCGCCGACGCCCGGACGTTTCGCGCAGACATGTTCGGTCTGCGCGACGCGCTCGAACCGATCTACCGGGCATTGCGCGAGTCACGAGTGTCCGCAGACGACGCACGGACGCAGAAGGCCGACGCGATCGCCGGCTTCCAGGAGTGGTTTGCCGCCGCCTACGACGAACGCTACCGCAGCGACGCGTTCCGTCGGATCGCGGAGATCCCGATCAACAACGCGTACCTCGATCTGGTCGCAACCTACGCCGCCGACCTGGATCTGTACGAGCGACTCGCGGTCGCTGCATCGCGGGACGGTGCGGCCCGCCGCGTCGAGCGGATTCGCGCGCTCGTCGATCTGGTGCTCGGCTTCGACCGGTCGCGGGCGACGCGCCGCGACTTCAGGCGCGATCCGAAGGCGTTCCTGCTCGACTGGCTCGAGCGTCAGTGAACGTGTAGATTGCCCAGCCGCCGGGTGCGCCGTTCCACCGCGTGGAAGACGATGACTCCCGCGACCGGAAAGAGCAGCGCCGAGGCGATCACGATCGCCATCTGGATAGTCGGATCGATGAGCGGTTCCACACCCAGCGTCCGCGAGCGCAGCAGGTCGATCACGTGCGTGATCGGTATCCCGATCGATACCGCGAGGAGGAACCGCGGGAAGACCTGCGGCGGGTTCTGCGTGCCGGTGAGCCCGCTCACCAGAAAGCTCGACGTGTCGACCAGCGTGTTCGCGTCCTTGAGCAGCAGCACGAGCGACGCGAAGCCGATGCCAAGGCCGTACATGATGAGCAGGAACGGAACGAACCAGATCAGATTCGCCACGATCGTCGCCGGTAGCGTGAACCCGTAGAGATAGCGATAGACCAGAAGCACGATCGCGACCTCCACGACCAGGCGCGCCATCGAAAAGAGCGACTCGCCGATGATGTACACCATCCGCGGAACCGGGCACGCCCAGATCGTTTCGAGCATCCCGATGTCCATCAGTCGCTTGAGCGCAAAGCCCAGGTTCCAGAAGATCGTCATGATCACGTATCCGACGATGAGGCCGATCGGCAGGTACTCGAAGTAACTCGTCGTGCCCACCCACGCGTCCAGCCCGACCGACTCGCCCCCGGGCGCGAAGCTCACGATCAGGAAGTAGATCGGCAGGAACCAGATCACCGGGAGCACCAGGCTGAACATCAGGTTGACCGGGTAGCGGACGAACTCCAGAGCGTTCTTCACGAAGACCGCGCGCAGCGCACCGAGCGTCGCCGGGCCTCTGCCGATCTGGTTCGAAGTGAGGTCCATTTCGGGCGTCATCAGCTTCTCCTAGTAGCCGGTCACGAGTCCGCTCGAGCGGACGCTGCGGCGCACGAGCTCAAACGCGAGCGCGCCGATCGCTGCGAGCACGATCCCCGACCCTATCAGGTAGAGAACCGATGCCGGGTGGTCTGCGACGGTGCCGCCGTGGATCACGATCGTTCGGACCAGATCGATGAAGTGGGTGAGCGGGATCGCCGCCCCGATCGACTGGAGGACCGGAGGCAGCACGGCGAGCGGGAACTGCAGCCCGCACAGGATCGAGAATACCGTGCGCAGGACCTGCACAAGTATCCCTGCCTCGCGGAAACGCACGGTGAGCGCGGCGAAGCAGAGCAAGAAGCCGAGCAGGAACGGCACGACGGTGAGAATCGCAAGGATGACCTGCGCGATGCTGCCCGACATCTCGAGCCACCCGATCGCGGCGTAGAACCCAATCGCAACGACCATCGGAACGAAGTTCAGCGCGAGCGATGCGATCGTCGCGCCGACAACGAGCGCGAGCTTGGAGACCGGCATCGACCAGTGCGTATCGAATGTGCCGCGAGTCCTGTCGGTCATCAGCGACAGGCCGCCCATCCACAGGTTGATGTTCACGAACATCCACACCAGGCTCCCGACGATCAGGAAGCTCGAGTAGTCGGCGGTGCCCGCGAGCGCGGTGAAGTTGTCGATCCCTTCGCCGTCGGGACCCGCCAGTCCCTGCCCAAGGAAGATCAGCGAAAAGGGGAAGATGATCGGCCAGATGAACGACGCGACAAACCAGCTCTTGTAGCGCGTGGTGATCCGGATGTCTCGCCACGCGACCGAAAACACCGGGTGGATCAGTCGTCTATACCAGGAGTGGCTCTGCATCGCCTTTCTCCACGCGCTCTCCGGTCATCTCGATGAACACATCCTCGAGCGACGGTTCCTCGACGCGGACCGTCGTGATCATCGCGCCGTACTCGTTCACCATCCCGGCGAGCTCCCCGACCGCGATTTCGCCGTTGCGGACCATGATCGTCACGAACGTCTGACCGTCGCGTTGCTCGGCGACCGCGTCGTTTCCCGGGAAGCGCCGGTCGAACGCCGCGCCGCACTCGTGCGGCCATGCATCGGTCTCCAGCCGGATGATCTTCCGCGCGTCGATCGATCGCTTCAGCGCGGCCGGGGTATCCAGACAGACGATCCGACCGTTATGGATGATCGCAACGCGATCGGACAGCTCGTCGGCCTCGTACATGTAGTGGGTGGTAAGCAGTACCGTCTTGCCTTGATCCTTGATCGCACGGATCAACTCGCGAAGCGACCGCGCGGCATTCGGGTCAAGGCCGAGCGTCGGTTCGTCAAGGAGGATCAACGCCGGGTCGGGCAGAAGCGCCCGGCAGAGGACGACCTTCTGCCGCTGACCGGTCGACAGCTTCTCAACGAGCGCTCCCAGCTTGTCGGCGACGCCGAAGAACGACGTCAGTTCGTCGATGCGTCGATCGACGTACCCTCGATCCAGACCGTAGAGCGCGCCGAAGTACCTGAGATTCTCGCGTACCGTGAGCTTCCAGAACAGGGTTCGCTCGCCGGGCAACACCGCGGTCATCAACCGCCTGACCGTGTGTTCCTCCTTCACGATGTCGTGGCCCAGAACCCTCGCAGACCCTGCCGTCGGAATCAACAGCGTCGCGAGCATCTTGATACAGGTCGTCTTCCCCGCGCCGTTTGGCCCAAGCAGACTGAAGATTTCGCCCGCCGGGATCGAGAAGCTCACGCCGTCGACCGCGGTCACTGTCTCGCGGCTTCGTCGCCACGGTGGTCCGCTCCTGCTCGTGAACTCTTTGCGCAGACCGTCGACATCGAGTGCGATCATCTGTCCTCCGATCTCAAATATTATGACACAAAGCGGCATAATATCAATATCTGAGAGGAAAAAACTTGATAATAATGAGGTCAATATTCCCTATCTCTACGATGAGACAATTCGGCGACGCCAACGATCCATTTCCTGAGTAATTCGATCAGAAGTGGTATAGTCTGGACATGGGTCGCCGAACTGCGTTGCCGTTATTCGTTGTGATCGTGGCCGTAGCTACCGTGCTCGCCGGGTGCCCACTTCCGTTCGAGTTCACTCCGGCCGACACGGCCAGTGCCGTCGCTTCGACCAGCGATCCAGCGAACCCGCGCGTGACCGCGCCACCCACATTCGTCGTAGTGCAGACCAGTACCGGGGTGGCGATTGACGCGTCTGGCTCATCGGTCGTATCGAATCGGAACGTTCGGGTTCAGCTCGAGTCTGATACCCGTGGCGCCATCGTCTACTACACGACCGACGGAAATCCTCCGCTTCCCGGGCAGGGTTCCACGCGTCGGTACAGCGACTCCGAACCGATCGAGCTGACGACGCACGGTGTCACGACGACGGTGCGGGCGATCGCGGTCGCATCCAGCATGTACCCGAGCGTGATCACCACGCGTGACATCGCGGTCGTCTACGATCAGGTTGCTTCGCCCGTGTTCTCGCCTGTCCCGGGCAACTACGACAGCGATCAGACTATCACGCTATCGACGGCGACTCCCGGCGCGACCATCTACTACAGGATCGTCGATGGTACCGGCGGTGCCGCCGCACCGGCGCCGGGCGCGATCGGTACTCTGGAGTACACCGGTCCGATAGTCGTCGCGGGGACCGGCACCGCGAAGAGCATCAGCGCGATCGCCGTGCGATCGGAGATGGTCGCGAGCGCCGTGTCGACCGGCGTCTACACCATCGGATACACGCAGGCGGGCGCGCCCGTGTTCTCTCCGCCAGGCGGGGTGTTCGCATCCGGTGGCCTTGTCGTTGAGATGAGTTCGGCGAGCGCCGGCGCGACTATCTGGTACACCCTGGATGGAAGCGATCCGGTGCCCGGCGGGTCGTCGTCGATAACGTCGGGCGGGTCGATCACAGTGACCAACACCACGACGGTTCGCGCCGTTGCGACGGCTCCCGGGTTCACGCAGTCGCCGATAGCGACCGCCACGTACACGGCGACCGGCTTCGCGCTGCTGACTCGTGCGGACATCGTCGCGATAGACGCGCAGATGACCGGTACACCGATCGACAACAGCGATGGAAACCGGATACCGGTTGGTGCGGTAATCCTCTACGTCACGCGAGACGAGCGCTACGGGAAGCTTCTGGTGACCGTGAGCGACGGAAGCAACAACAACGGGCTCACGTTCGATCACGTAACGTACGCCGCCGACGGTTCGGTCCACGCGTCGGGATTGGGGACGACGGTTACCGGAACGTGGGGCTTCGACCTGGATCTGCAGGGTGCCGGGCAGGGAGATGGGGTGCATGACTTCTGGCTCAGTAATGCGACCGCGACCGACCGGAGCTTCAACCCGCAGGTCACCGCACGGTTCTATCTGGTGCCGTAGCCGGCGGCGCCGTCCGCACGCCGTGCGGTTGTCCAGCCGGCGGGTGTCTCGTATGATGGCGCATGCACGCATCGATCCCGCTTCCCCGAAGGTCAACGCTATCAGAAACGGCGCGGTCTTTGCCGACACCGATTACGGTGCGCGGACCCGATTGGATCGCCGCGGTGGTCGCCGCGCTTCCCCGGCATCACCCGTTCCCGGCGGTTGAGGTTGCCGGCGACGGATCGGCGGTCATCACCGTGATCGCGCCCGACCGGGCGACGTCGCGCCCGCCGCGCGAGCTTCCCGATGCGTCGTACAGAATCGACACGAGCCCGGCCGATATCCGCATCACCTGTACCGAGCCGGCCGGTCTGGTCGCGGCGCTGCGCACGGTTGGGTGTCTCACGGTCGACGGATCTCTCGCGTGTGGAACGATCGAGGACACACCGGCGTTTCGGTACCGGGGCGTCCACCTCGACGTATGCCGACACTTCTTCACCGCAGATTTCGTCAAGCGCTATATCGACGTGATCGCGGCGCTCGGGTTCAACGTCTTCCACTGGCACCTGACCGAAGACCAGGGATGGCGGATTCCGATCGACTCCTGGCCACAGCTCATCGCGACCGGATCGCATCGCACCGAAGCCGACGGTTCGCGCTACGGCGGGGCGTACTCACGGGCAGAGATCGCGGATGTAGTCGCGCACGCAGGGTCGCTTGGGGTGTTGGTCATCCCTGAGATCGAACTGCCCGGTCACGCGCAGGCGGCGATCGCGTCGTACCGGCGGCTCGGGTGTCGTGGAGAACCCGTTCCTGTCTGGAACGAGTGGGGTATCAGCAAGGAGGTCTTCTGCGCGGGTAACGACGACGTGTTCGGCTTCCTGGCCGACGTGTTCGATGTCGTGACCGACCTCTTCCCGTCGCGCTACATCCACATCGGCGGTGACGAGTGCCCGCGCGACCGCTGGATGGAGTGCCCGCGATGCCGACAACGGATGCAGGACCAAGCGCTGGCGGACGCAGACCAGCTCCAGAGCTACTTCGTGCGCCGCGCCGCGCGGATGTTGGAGGGTTTGGGCCGAACCGCCATCGGGTGGGATGAGATTCTGGAGGGCGGGCTACCCGAAGGAACGGTGGTGATGTCGTGGCGTGGGACCGACGGAGGCCGCGCGGCCGCCTCCGCGGGTAACGACGCGATCATGACGCCGCTCTCGCCGTGCTACTTCAACATGATGCACATCGCGCACGATCCGGACGATGTCGCGGTTTCGACCGAAGACGTTTTTGCGTTCGATCCGGCCGCGGGACTCGATCCGCGGAGCGCCGGCCGTGTGCTCGGGGGTCAGGCGTGCCTGTGGACCGAGGGGATCGAGACCGAGGAGAAGGCGCAGCGCATGCTGATGCCGCGGCTGCTCGCGATGTCGGAGGCGCTGTGGAGCGCCGATCCGGCGCGGGACTTCACGGAGTTCAGCGCGCGCGCGCGTTCGTGGCTACGTCGCTTCGAGGAGAGCGGGTGGTCTGTGACCCCATTGGATCGCGCCTGATCTGGTCCCGGCGTGATCGATCATCGGTAGACCGCGCTGCGTTCGGCGTAGCGTTCGGCAACCCGATCGCGAAACGCACTCACGTGCTCCGGCTTCTGCGAGTACGGCAGGATACCGGTGCCGATCACGACGGGAATGCCTTTTGACGCGAACGCGAAGAGATCGTCGGTGAAGCCGTCGATGACCGGCTCGTGCGGATCTCCGTCGAGCGCGGCGGGATCGATGTTTCTGCGGACCGTGACCGGCGGGGCGACCGGCCCATCGGCCGAAATAACGGTCGATGCGCGCAGTACTTCGTCGACGAATGCGCCTGCGTGCGCCGCGTAGTCGCACACGATGCTTGTCGCGCCGGTGCCGATCAGATCCGCGACGATGCCGACAGTGTCTCCGCCTAAGACCAGCGGTCGAACGCGCTGCCCGGCCGACGCGAGCAGCGACATGAGCATCCGGTGCCGGGGCGCGATCGCGTCGCGATAGAGCGCAGGGCTGACGAGCGGGGGCGATGCGGCGCTGTCGAACACGACGGCTTCAAGCTGTCGATCGACAATCGCGGCGAGCCACGCGGCCGCGTAGTCGGTCGTGAAGCCGAGTAGACGGTAGATCTCCTGTTCGCCGCTGACCAGGCCGATGAGCGCCTCTTCGGTCCCGACAAGCTTCGTCGCGATACTGAACGGGCCGCTCGCGGCAACACGGACGCGCGGGGCTTGCGCATCGCCGCAGAGGGCGTTCCTGACGCGTGCGGCAGCGTCGAGCAGTATCCCGAAACGTCCGTGTTCGGCTATCTCCGGTACCGACAGCCGCGCCGGCAGCGAGTCGAGCGTCCACAGCGGTGCAACGACTTCCGGGCAGCTGGTCTGCGTTGCCGCGGTGAGCCGGGCACCGAGCGCTTCGGCCTCGACGTTGTAGATGTCGACGCCCACCGTGAGGGCATCGGCGTGGTAGGTCTCGTGCTCGGCGATCAGCGCGCGGACGAGCAGCTCCTCCGATGCGATGAGTTCACCCGGGCTCACGCCGATGAGCGCCGCCTTGTGCTCGTAGACCGCGGGCTCCCACCCCGGGCGGGAGCTCAAAACGGCGATACGGACGTCACCGGTTTACCGGTGATCCGCTCCAGATGCGCCATCGTTTCCGTTTCGATGTCTGATACCGCGCGCGCGTCGTCCTCCAGCAGCGTCTCAAGCCAGTCGCGGCCGTTACGGACGTGGTTCATCTCATCCGACCAGTCGTGGTCGGCAAAGAGCTGCGACCGCAGATCCCCTTCGTTGCCGTAGAGCTCGAACCGCGGCTTCTTTCGCGGCATGTAATGCTTCTCCAGTACCAGCGTCAGATAGCAGATCCGATGAAGAAACGGCATCTGCACGCCGTTGCGGTAGAGCGTCTGATCGCAGCGGTCCGGCTCCTGGCCCAACTCGATCAGGCGAACGGCTCCGAACTGAGAATGACGCACCTCGTCCCAGAAGTGGCGGGTGAACCATCTGACCATCGGCCACGGAGCGTTCTGGTCGAACGCCTGGTGCACGACCGTTGCCAGCATGCTCGCGGCGTAGATCTCGTTGAAGAAGACCCGGAACTGCTCGACCACCGCGTCGTCGAACGATAGCTCCATCTTCCGGTCGTGCGGCATTATCGGTTTGTCGGTGATGCGACCGTCGAACACGATTTCCTGCGGGAGCGTGAATTTGACGGTCGCCGGAGCATCGCACGCGGCGTGACCTGTCTTGCGCGTCCCAGCGCCCGCCTCCGTGCCGGCGCCCGCTTCCGTGCGGCTCAGACCACCGGCTGCATCGAGCGCGCGCGTGATCGATTCGGCCCACGCACGGCCGTCGGCAGTGTCGTCGAGCAGATTGCGCGCCCACTCGATCTGTTCCTCCAGCTCGGGGACTATGCGACGGAGCATCCGGACATCGAACGCGTTCGCCGCACTATCCGCACGGTCGAGCGTTTCCTGGTAGAACGCAAGGAGTCTGGGTTTGATGACCAGGTAGAGCCCCCGGATGAACGCGGACTCATCCGGCGCGTCCAGATTGCTCACGATCGCGTCAATCAGCGCCGTTGGCACCGTCGCGCGGACGCTGCCGCCGCGAAGGTTCTCCAGCCGTTCGACCAGCCACTGCGCATGGTCACTGTCGTTGTAGAGGTGGTAACCAGCCCGGTGCTTGGTCTCCCACGCGGCGATCCGCAGAAACCATCCGCTCTGCTGCCGGATCGATTCCTGTTCAACGAAGAGCGCGGTACGGTGTCTGTCCGCGAGCTCGAACGCGCCCCAGCCGCGTGCATCTGTCTTCATGGTGCCTCCTGACGATATGGTACAGCTTCGCCGCGACACGGCCGTGTCGTCGACGGCACATCTCTATTCTCGATTTGGGAAATGTGATAAAAACGGATATGCCCCTGCGTTCGCAGCCGATCGATATGACGCTTCCGGCGTTTGGGATCGCGGTCGCCGAAAGCGTTCATGGCCCCGACTTCTCAATGACGCCCCGCAGCGACCCGTTTCACAAGCTCCTGCTCCTGGTACGCGGCAGCGTCCGGCTGATCGGTCCCGACGGATCGGTCCGGCCTCTGCGCCCCTTCTGGGTCGCGACGATACCGTCGCGGACACCGCACGTGCTCGAGGACGAACGACCGGCGACGATCCTGCTCCTTGCGCTCTCGCCGTCCTTCGTGGAGGAGGTGGGCGCGCGCGCCGCGCTCTGGAAGGCGATCGTCACGCGCGCACCGATGCTGCTCGACCATGAAACCCACGCGCAGATCACGGCGGGGTACCGTGCGATTCTCCATCGCCAGCTGGCCACGGGTGATCCGCGCGATCCGCGCCATGAGCTTCTGGTACGGCATCACGCGGATCGGATTCTGGCCTCCGTCGCGGCAAACGATCCGGTTCGGCGTTCGATGCGAAGCGATGCGCGCGTGCGGGCCGTACTGGAGCGGATCGCCGCCGAGCCGTTTGTCCAGGGGTCGCGCGAGGACGCCGCCGCGCACGCGGGGCTGTCGGTACGTCGGTTCTCCGATCTACAGCGCGAGATCACCGGCGTTCCTTTCGCTCGCTGGTTGACCGCCGAGCGCGTGCGCTATAGCGCGCGCCTGCTCGACGAGGCCGGCTACAGCGTGTCGGCAGCAGCGTTCGCGTCCGGCTTCGCGAGCATCGCGACGTACTACCGCGCGTTCCGCAACGAGCTCGGCTGCCCGCCGGGACGGTGGGCCGACCGATGAGGCCGCGCGCGGATGCGCGCATTCTGCTATAGTCGTGGCCATGCAGCACCGACGACAATGGACCGCAACCCTGTTGACGTCCCTGCTGGTAGTCCTCATGGCCGGGATGGTCGTGACTGTCTATCACATCGTGGCGATTCGCGGGCTGGAGGCGTCGGTCGATCAGACTCAGTTCCAGCTGATCTCGTCGATCCAGCAGGCAGTCGATACCGATCTGCGGTCGATCGACAACGCGCTTCTGTCGCTTGCGTTCAGCCGCTTTTCTCAAGGGTACATGGACATGGAGCCACTGTCCGGACTGTCGCCTACCGAAAGCCTGCAGGGGATTCAGAGGCAGTTGTTCGGGATCAGGGCGATCAACGAAGGAGTGCTGTCCGCATGGGCGGTATCGTTCGCACGCGACTCGGTCGTCTCCGACGGTTCATCGAGCCCGCTCGACGGGTTTCCCGACGGCGCCTGGATTCGATCGATCCGCATACCGGTCAACGACTTTCGCGTCGTCGAACGGCGTGACCCACCGAATCCACGGTCGATCGGGCGTTCCGACGCGGAGAGCGTCGTGAGCCTCGTGCGCGCGTATCCGGTTCTGGCGACCCAGCGACCGTACCAGCGGGGTCTGTTCGTCGCGAACGTGGATGTCGGCCATCTTGCCCGGCTGACCCGCCTGGGACCCGAACGATCCGGTCTCTTCGTGGTGGTCTCCGATCGCGCTCAGTCGCTGATCTTTCATTCGGGGCCGGGGTGGGAGGATCGCGATCTGGCCCCC
>SKVA01000250.1 GCA_007129695.1 Spirochaetaceae bacterium
AGCAGGATGACCGTCGTTCCCATGATGCACGGCAGCGTGATGTGCCACATCCGCTTGAACCGACCCGCCCCGTCGACGATCGCAGCCTCATACAACTGAGGATCCACTCCCGCCATCGCTGCAAGATAGAGGATCGCACCCCAGCCGAACCCCTTGAGGACTCCCGAAAGCACCGCGATAAACCAGAAGTAATCCGGACGACCCATGAAGAAGATCGCTTCGTCGATCAGCCCCACGTTGATCAGCACGCGGTTGATCGCACCCGTCGATGGCGACAGGAGATTGATCACGAGCCCGCCGAAGACGACCCACGACACGAAGTGCGGCAGGTACGACACAGTCTGCGTGAACTTCTTGAACTTCTGATTGCGGAGTTCGGTCAGGAAGAGCGCGAACAGCAGCGGCGCGGGAAACCCCAGAACCAACCCCAGGACGTTGATGCCCAGCGTGTTCCGGACGATGGTCCACAGGTTCGGATCGACCAGGAGGCGCTGGAAGTGCCTGAACCCGACCCAGGGCGCCTCAAAGAACCCGCTGACTATCGTGTAGTCGCGAAAGGCGATCTGAAGCCCGAACATCGGCCCGTACTCGAAGACAATGAACACGAGCAGACCCGGAAGAATCATCGACTGCAGCGCGATCTGGCTCTTGAACTTGCTCGCACGGCTCGAACTGCGACGGCGAGCCGTGACGACGGTATCGACGGTCATGTCTGCCATTGCGCCTCCTCACGACCATGATGCGGCCGAATTCCCCGGTCCGCAAGGCGCGACGATTTGCCATTACTACCCATATTTTGCGCTGACTCTGCGAGGATACGCCGGCGCCCCGGGGCCGACCTGCCTCGCTCAGCCGACCTGCCTCGCTCGGCTGACATGCCGCGTCGAGTGTGGTACGTTCGCGCAGGAGGCGCGATGAGCTTCAAACGACCTGGGGTATTGTGGGCACTGGTCGCCGCGGCGGCGCTGACTGCGATGTCGTGCACCGGGCTTTCGTCACGAGCCACGACCGACGCCACAACCGATTCCGAGTCGCGCTTTCGGCCGCGATCGCAGCCCGACTGGCAGCTTGTCTGGTCCGATGAGTTCGACACCGACGGTCTGCCCGATCCCGAGCGCTGGAACTACGAGGCGGGATTTGTCCGAAACCAGGAGGCGCAGTTCTACACGACGAGCCGCCTGAGGAACTCCCGTGTCGAAGACGGCCACCTGATCATTGAGGCGCAAAGGGAACGTTTCGTGCATGCCGAGTACACGTCGGCAAGCATTCACACGCGGTTCACGCAGACCTGGACGTACGGTCGTTTTGAGGTTCGCGCGAAGATCCCGACTGGCCGCGGCACGTGGCCCGCGATCTGGCTGCTCGGAGCCAACATCAGAGACGTCGGGTGGCCGGCGTCGGGCGAGATCGACATCATGGAGAACGTGGGCTGGGATCCGCGGCGCGTGCACGCAACGGTGCACACGAACGCGTTCAATCACATGCTCGGAACCGAGCGAGGCGGTTCGATCGTCCTTGGCCGGCCATGGGAGCAGTTCCACGTCTACGCGATCGAGTGGCACCCTGACCGGATCGACTTCTTCGTCGACGACCAGCGCTACTTCACGTACCGCAACGACGGCTCCGGCAACGATTCCTGGCCGTTCGACAAGCCGCACTATCTGATCGTGAATCTTGCGATCGGCGGCACGTGGGGTGGAATGCGAGGCATCGACGACGACATCTTCCCGCAGCGGTTCGTGATCGACTACGTGCGGGTGTACCAGGACGCGAACGTCGCGAGCCGTTGACAGTCACGGCTCGCTGGCTCCTGGCCGGGCGACTGCGACCGGGCGACCGGATCACTCGCGGTCCGCGAACACCTCGTGAATGTTCCCGTCGGGGTCGCTGAACAGCGCGGTCCGCTGGTTCCACGGCATGTCGGCAGGCGGAGCGACCGCGCCGGCGCCGTGGCGTAGGAGAAGATCGTACGTCGCATCGACTTCCTGGGGCGATTCGCACGGAAATGCGAGTTCGAACCGCTGACCGGTCGGGGTGGCGGTGAACGCGTCCCGGTGACTGTCCGGCACGTGGTCGAGCATCACGGCGCGCTCGCAGATCGCGAACCGGACGCTCGTGTGCTCGAACTCGACGTACGACCCGTAGTCGGCCTTCACCATGAAGCCGAGCACGTCCCGGTAGAATCGCTTCATCGGCTCGATCGCCGCGGTCCGGAGCGTGAGGAGCGCGATGCGCGGGAAGACCGGCAGGTACGGCCGCGTCTCGGCCGCCACGGCGCCGGCCTCCGCTGTCGCGGATTCGGCTTCGGCGAGGGGCAGCCGCAGGATCTCTTCGCCGCCGTCATCGGTCTCGCCCGTGTCTTCAAACCCGTAGCGCAGGTAGAAGTCGAGCGGACTCTCATCGATGCCGACCTCGCACGACGTGTAGAGCGTACGGTAGCGGTGCGCGCGGAGCCGTTCAACGACCAGGTCCAGGACCGCACCGCCGTAGCCGTGGCGCTGCTGCGCGCGGGCGATCATGAAGCGCCACAGGAACGCGGCCGGTAGATCGGCCGCGGGGATCTCCTGTTCATGGAGCGCGAGCATCACGAACCCGATCGGCTCGTCGTCCAGGTAGACCGCGCGGAACCACGCGGCGCCGAGCATCCCCTCGGCGACCGACACGATATTGGGCGCGACGCATTGTTTCTGCCCGGGCGAAAGTGTGTCGCTCAGCCGTGATACGGCTTCGAGCGTATCGAGCGTGACCTCGCGTAGTTCGATCGATCCTGCCATCTTCCCCCACCTTTGTGCTGTGCGGCAACCGGCGACGAACTACTCGACGGCGAACCCGTGGTCTACCAGAAACCGGAAGCTGTCGGTCACGTTCGCGATTTCGTCGCCGCCGTAGTGCGCGTCCTGTTCGACGATGACGAACTCGATCGGCGCGCACCTGATCGCGTCGAATACGCGCGGCCAGTTGAGATTTCCCGAACCGACCGGAGCGAAGCGCTGCTCGCGCGCGGTCGTGACGGTCATGTCCTTCACGTGCACGATCGACATCCGGCTGGCGAACCGGTCGATGTAGTCGGCCGGATCGGCGCCGCCGGCGACGACCCAGTACGTGTCGATCTCGAAGTTCACGCCCAGGTCGGCGCTCTCTTTGTAGAGCAGATCGAGCCAGGTGGTCCCGGCGATGCGCACGAACTCGTGGTTGTGATTGTGGTAGCTGAAGTCAATTCCTGCCTCCGCCAGACGAGGGAGAACGTCGCGCGCTTCGCGGACGAACCGCCCGACACCATCGGCGCTGCGGTACTCGTCGGGCAGCCCGCCGATCGCGGCGTGGGTCGTGCCGTATAGCCGATGGAGATCGATCACCTCATCGATATCGCCGACGAACCGGTCCCAGCCGACGTGCGTCGCGCACGCGGAGAGCCCCGCCGCGTCCATCGCGGCGGCGATCCCTTCCGGGTCGACACCGCGGATCCCCGACACCTGCACGTACCGATAGCCCGCGTTCGCGACGCGGTCGAGCGTGCGCTCGAGTGCGGCGCGATCACCGCAGAGCTCGCGCAGCGAGAACATGTTGAGTCCAATCTTCTGAATCGCGTTGTCTCGCATCGTTTCTCCTGGCGTCACTCTACCAGTATCCTGGCCGAACCGGAACCCGCCGCGCGCGGGCCTGCTACGATCGTCCATCCGGTACGAGCGGAAACCTGATCACGTACGACGCGCCGGGTCCGTCGCCCGCCGATAGAGACCCGCCGATCTGGTCGACGAGCGACGCGATCAGCTGCAACCCGAAGCTCGACGCGTCGGCTGGCCGCACCGCCGCGGACCGGAGTCCGATCCCGTCGTCGGCGTAGCGCAGTTCTGCGGTGCCGTCCGCGGCGGAGAGCGATATCGCGATCGTTCCGGGGCGTCGGTCCGGGAACGCGTGCTTGATCGAGTTCGTTACAAGCTCGTTCAGGATAATCCCGAGCGGAGAGAGAATCGACGCGGGCAGCTGGACGTCGTCGACGTCGATCCGCGTTCGAAGCTCCCCGGCGTCGGCGAACAGCCCGACGATCTCCGTGACCAGCGGCTCGAAGTAGTCGCTGCTCGGCAGTGCTTCGCTCTGTTCGAGCGCGTGCAGCCGGTCGTAGAGCACGGCCATGCTCTGCACCGCGCCGGCAGCCTGCCGAAGCGCCGCGGAGCAGTCTCCGTCGTGCTGCGCATCGGCGCGCAGCGACAGGAGGCTCCGGATGAGTGTCATGTTGTTCTTCATCCGGTGGTGCGATTCGTGGAAGAGGAGCTCACGCTCGTCCAGAAGCCGACGGACTCTCCGTTCGGCGCGCTTGCGCTCGGTGATGTCGGTGTAGACGACCACGCTCCGGCCACCAGAGGTCCGGAAGCGAAACTCGATCTCCTTGACGCTACCGTCCTTGCACGTGACCGGCGCCTCCATCGGGGGGACATCCTCGCCGGTCTTCACCGAGCGAGCCACCGACGCGCGCCACGTCCTGCGCCAGTGCGCGAGCTGCTCGGGGTCGGGGTACGCGCGCGCGAGCCACTGTTCGCCGTTTGATACGTCGTCGCGCGCGTAGCCGAACATCTCGACGTAGCGACGGTTGTGATAGTCCAGCCGGTCGTCGGGATCGGTAATCACGATCCCGACCGGTGCGGCGTCGGTTATGAGATTGAGCCGCTCTTCGGCGACGCGCAACGCTTCGTCCCTGCGCCGACGTTCGGTGATGTTGCGGATGATGGAGAGGATTTCGTCGCCGGCGGGCACCAGGCGGCTTTCAAAGACCTTCGTCTCTCCATCCGCGTCGACCGAGTACTCGTACGACTGGGGCTGGCCGGTCTCCACCACCCGGTCGATCACGCGCTGCGTGTCGGACGCGAGCGGCTCGGGAAGCGTTTCGGTGACGCGCCGTCCAAGGAACCGATCGGGAGGGACCAACAGGTCGTGCCCGTTCGGGACGTGGTAGTCCAGGTAGACCCCGTCGTGGCTCAGTACGAACATCAGATCGGGAATCGCGTCCAGGAGCG
>SKVA01000224.1 GCA_007129695.1 Spirochaetaceae bacterium
CGACGAACCGGTCGTTCCAGACGTACACGCCGCCGACCCGCGGCGACGAGTGCGACTGGGTCCTGGTGCTCGACGTCGAGTAGGGGCGCGGTTGACCGACCGGCGCGGTTGGACCGATTATGACCGCATGACACATACTCGATATCGAGCACGAGGCGGGCGTCTGCGGATTGCCATCGCCGCGTGCCTCATTACTATAACTGCCGCGCTGCTTCCGGCCGCGGGCGTGGTAGAAGAAGCGCCGACGCGGACGGTGACCGACGCGCTCGGACGCGCGGTGTCGATCCCGACCGATCCCGAGCGCATCGTGATCGCGGGGCGCGCGGTGATGATGACCGCGAACGCGCTCTACATGTTTCCGGGCGCGCCGAGTCGCATCGTCGGCATCGGCCGGATCGACCAGGGCAAGGGCAACTTCCTGCCCGCGATCGATCCGGCCTACGGGTCGAAGGCGGTACTCGAGCAGAACGTCGGGGCCGAGCAGGTCGCGGGTCTGTCGCCCGACCTGGTGATCCTGAAGTCGATGATGAAGGAATCGCTCGGGGATGGACTCGAGCGCCTGGGCGTACCGGTCGTCTACGTCGACCTGGAGACTCCCGAGCAGTACCAGCGCGACCTGCGTCTGCTCGGCCAGATCGTCGGGCAGACGCAGCGTGGCGACGACCTGGCGCGATACTACGCCGAGCAGACCGAGCGGGTGCGCGCTGAGGTCGCGCGCGTGGCCGGCGGGCGCGACGCCGCGCGGCCGCGCACGCTCTTCCTCTACGCGAACGTGTCGGGTGGGCAGACGGTCTTCAACATCCCGCCGGTCGGCTGGATCCAGACGAGTCTGGTCGAAATGGCGGGAGGCCTGCCGGTCTGGACCGACGAGAATCGCGGCGGCGGCTGGCGGAGCATCGGGGTCGAGCAGATCGCGGCGTGGGACCCTGAGGTCATCACGCTGGTCGCGTACCGGCAGGACGTCGTCGCGATCCGCGATTCGCTTCTGGAGCGCGAGCTCTGGTCGACGCTCGGGGCGGTCGGGTCGGGATCGTTCCACGCATTCCCTCTCGACTACTACAGCTGGGACCAACCCGACGTCCGGTGGATCCTGGGGCTCCACTGGCTCGCGCGGACGCTCCACCCGACCGCATTCGCGGATGAGCCGATGGGCGACCTGGTCTACTCGTTCTTCGACTTCGCGTACGGCATGAGCCGGGACCAGACGGACTCGGTGATCGGCACGACTCTGGAAGGGATCGAGCTCTGACTCCCGCGCTCGCGCCGCGGCGGGTCACCGCGTGGCTCGCCGTCGCGCTCGCGGTCGCGGTTCCGCTCGCGGCGCTCATCGGGCGCTACCCGTCGCCCGGGATCATGAACCCGGCGCTCCTGTGGAGCGACCGGACCGCGTTCCTGCTTGTCACCGAGCTGCGGCTGCCCCGGATCGCCGCGGCGCTCCTGCTGGGAGCGGGCCTGTCGGTATCGGGGCTGGTGCTGCAGATGCTCTTCGGAAACCCGATCGTCGAGCCGGGGCTCATCGGGGTGTCGCAGGGGGGCGCGTTCGGAGCCGCGGTCGCGATGGTCGCGTTCGCGCCGCCGCTCTGGGTCGTTCAGATTGCCGCGGCGGTGACCGGAGGCGCCGGACTCGCGTTGAGCTACACGATTGCGCGACGCTTCCGGTTCGGCGGCTGGATCCTGCGGCTGGTCCTGGCCGGGATCGCGGTATCCGCGCTCTTCTCCGCCGGCGTCGGAATCGTCAAGTTCGTCGCCGACCCGCTGAGCCAACTCCCATCGATCACGTTCTGGATGCTCGGCGGACTGGCAACGACGACGTGGCCGCGGATCGCGCAGGTAGGGCCGATCATCGTCGTGGGTCTCATCTATATGTGGACGCAACGATGGAGGACGAACGTCCTGTCGCTCGACGAGCGCGTGTCATTCTCGCTCGGCGCCGCGCCGGGCCGCGAACGGATGGCGCTCCTCGTCGCGGCAACTGCGACCACCGCATCGCTCGTCGCGATCTCCGGGATCGTCGGGTGGGTGGGCCTCCTGGTGCCGCACGCCGCGCGGAGGATCGTCGGCGCCGACAGCGCGCGCGTCCTCCCGGTCGCGCTGCTCCTGGGGGCGCTCTTCGTGCTCGCGAGCGACACGATCGCGCGCACGATCATCGTCGGAGAGATTCCGCTCGGCGTGCTCACGTCGCTCTTTGGCGCGGTCGGCTTCATCTGGCTGTTGATGAGCAACCAGGTGCGGGTCATCAGATGAGCGTCGTCGAACTATCGGGCGTGTCTGCCGGGTACGGAGCGCACACGGTCCTCCGCGACGTGACGCTCGCCGTCGACCAGGGAGAGATCGTAGCGATCCTTGGCCCGAACGGGGTCGGCAAATCGACGCTGCTCAACGTCGCGCTCGGGTGGCTGCGTCCGACGAAGGGATCGGTGTCGCTCACCGGGCGACCGCTCGCGTCAATCGGAGCGTCGGAACGCGGACGGATCGTATCGCTCGTCCCGCCGGTCGACCACATCGCGTTCGAGTACTCGATCCTGGAGTACGTGCTGCTCGGCCGCGCTCCGTACATCGGCCGAATGCAGACGCCGGCTCAAACCGACATCGACCAGGCGCACGAGGCGCTCGCGCGTGTCGGGATGAACGCGATGGCGGCGCACGGGGTCCACGAGACGAGCGCCGGGGAGCGACAGCTGGTGCTCCTCGCGCGGTCGCTCGCGCAGGATCCGATGATCCTGCTCCTGGACGAACCGTCGGCGCATCTGGATCTGGCGAACAAACGCAGACTGGTGGAGCTGCTCGCGCGCGAGGCCGCCGCCGGGCGTACGATCGTACTCACCGTTCACGAGCCCGAGTTTGCCGCGGCGATCGCCGATCGCGTCGTGCTGCTCCGCAACGGCGCGCTGTTGGCCGACGGCACTCCCGAGTCGGTCATGACCGCCGACCTGCTCACGCGCGCGTACGGCGTCCCGATCGCGGTCGAACGCGCGGCCGGACGCTCGGTCTTCATCTGGTGACGCACGCCGCCGGCGCGGCGCGAACCTGACCGCGACGATTCTGTTTGCCCGCAGCACCGACTGATGCTACACTCGAATCACGACGGAGGGGACGATGGGATCCGAAACGGTGAATGAGAAGCTCGCGGTCATCGCGCTCGGGGGAAACTCGATCCGCGACAAGGGGCAGCGCGGCACGGTCGCCGAGCAGTTCGCGAACACGCGACGGTCGATGGAGCCGGTGGTGCAGCTCCTGGAGAAGGGGTACAACTTCATCCTCACGCACGGCAACGGGCCGCAGGTTGGCGACCTGATGCTTCAGAGCGAGCTCGCGAAGGGCGAGGTTCCCGAGACGCCGCTCGGCATGGCCGATGCGATGACGTGCGGGTCGATGGGGTACATGATCGAGCAATGTCTGCAGAACACGATGATCCGCCACGGGATCTGGCGGCACATCGTGACGCTACCCGCGCAGATCATCGTCGACCGCTTCGACCCGTCGATGGACAATCCGTCAAAGCCGATCGGGCCGTTCTACACGAAGGAGCAGGCCGACGCGCTCATCGCGGAGAAGGGCTGGGTCGTCAAGGAGGACGCAAATCGAGGCTACCGCCGGTACGTCGCGTCGCCCTACCCGATCGACATCGTCGAGAAGGAGGCGATCAACCACCTCCTCGACGACGGCTACCTGCTGATCACCGGTGGCGGAGGCGGCATCCCGGTCTACTACGAGGAAGACGGCACGATCGAAGGCGTCGACTGCGTGATCGATAAGGACCTCGCGAGCATGAAGCTCGCGATCGCCGTAGGCGCGCGGCTGCTCGTGATCATCACCGGCGTCCCGCAGGTCACCGTCCACTTCGGTACGCCGCAGGAGAAACCGCTCGCACGGATGACGCTCGCGCAAGCGCGTCACTACTACTCGCAGGGCGAGTTTCCCGCCGGATCCATGGGCCCGAAGATGATGGCCGCAATCGAGTTCATCCAGGCGCACCCGCAAAACCGGGTCATCATCACCGACGTAAACAGCTTAGTCGAAGCGGTCGAAGGCAGAGCCGGAACGCAGATCGTCGCGTACTGATCGGGGCGGTATGGCGGCCGCGCTCGATCGCCCGCTCACGCGTCGCCGTCCGCCTCCCGCGCCGCATCGATCACCGCGCGCTCGATTCCCTCGTACCCCGTGCAGCGGCAGATGTTGCTCTCCATCCACTCGCGTCGCGCGGCCGGATCGCCGGCGCGGCCCGATCGCACGAGCGCGTCGGCGTTCATGATGAACCCCGGCGTGCAGTACCCGCACTGGAACCCGTTCTGCGCGACAAACGCGCGCTGAACGGGGCCGTCGTCGAGCGACTCGATCGTGGTGATCTCGGCATCGTCGACGTCTACCGCGAGCGTGTAGCACGACTTCACCGGCACGCCGTTGACCTGCACCGTACACGCGCCGCAATCGCCATTCTCGCAGCCGAGCTTGGTACCGGTCAGCCCGAGCCCGCGCCGCAGCACGTGAAGCAGCGTGTCCCCCGGCCTGACCACGACGCTTCGCGGTCGGCCGTTCACGGCGAGCGTTATCCGGGTCTCGGTTCGATACTCGGTCATGGAACCTCCAGATGGACGAGCGCGTCGGCGAGCGACTCGATCAGGAGCGCACGCCGGTACTCGGGCGAGGATCGGAAGTCGCTCCACACGCGATCGGGGATGAGGTCGATCGCTGCGGCGGCCTCGGCGCGCTCGGGGGCATCCGCGCCGTCGCCGGATGAAGCCGCGGTTGCTGGGAGTGCCCGAAGCGCATCGCCGAGCGCGGCTTCCGCGTCGCGACTGCGCACCGGATAGCCGAACGCTCCGCCGACGGCGAACCGCACCGTCTCGCCGCGCGCCGCGCACAACGTCACGAGCGGGTAGTCGATCCGGCCGTCGCGCGTGCGTCGCCGGTAGTAGCCGGGCTCGCGCGCGGCGTCGGGGAGCGCGACGGACACGACGAACTCGCCTTCCGACAGGCGCAGTCGCTTGTTCCAGACGTC
>SKVA01000002.1 GCA_007129695.1 Spirochaetaceae bacterium
CTCGTGAAGCCTTGCGATCTCGTCGCAGATCGCCGTGTACTTATGCTGCTCGTCCACGTAGATCACATCGACGGCGTCAAGCCGCGCCACCGGCCGATTCGTAGGAATGACGACCACGTCGAGCCCGTAGATCTTTCCGAACTCCTGCTCCTCGGTTTCGGCGGTTCCAGTCATGCCGGAGACCTTGTCGTACATCCGGAAGAAGTTTTGCAGCGTGATCGTCGCAAGGGTGCGGTTGCGTTCGGCGATCCGGATGCCTTCCTTCGCCTCGATTGCCTGGTGCAACCCGTCCGAATAGCGCCGGCCGTGCATGATGCGCCCCGTGAACTCGTCGACGATCTCTACCTTGCCTTCGTTGACGACGTACTGCTTGTCCAGGTGGAAGAGCCGATGGGCCCGCAGCGCCTGGGTCGCAAGGTGGATGTACTCGAAGCTTTCGTCCTCAAAAAGGCTACCGGTGATGATCTTGGAGCGCTGAAGCAACTCTTCCAGATGCGATAGGCCCTCGTCGGTGAAAGAGACGCGTTTGTTCTTCTCTTCGGCCTTGAAGTCCCCGACAGGCTCCTCAGGGTAGTCGTTGGTGTCGGGGTCCTTTTCGCACTCGACGAGTTGGCCGATCACGCGGTTTACGGCGGCATACTTGCGGGTGTCGTCTTCGGCGGGTCCCGATATGATCAGCGGCGTACGCGCCTCGTCGATCAGGATCGAGTCGATTTCATCGATGATGCAATAGTGGTGTCCGGGCTGAACCTTGTGCCCCGACTCGAAGCGCATATTGTCGCGAAGGTAGTCGAAACCGAACTCGTTGTTCGTTCCGTACGTGATGTCCTGTCGGTACGCGGCCTGACGGGCATCGTTATCCATCTGCGTGAGGATCACGCCAACCGACACGCCAAGGTAGTCGTAGACGGGACGCATCCACGCCGCATCACGCTCGGCAAGGTAGTCGTTGACCGTCACAACGTGGACGCCCTTGCCGGAGAGCGAGTTCAGGTACGCCGCGGTCACGCTGCTCACGGTCTTTCCCTCGCCGGTTTTCATCTCCATGATGCGTCCCTGGTGAAGGACGATTCCCCCAAGAATCTGGACGTCGTAGAGACGCTCACCGAGGGTCCGGCGAGCCGCTTCGCGCACGAGCGCGTACGCCTCCGGCAGCAACGCGTCTATCTCCTCTCCGTCACCGACGCGCTCTCGAAAACGTGCGGTTTGCACCCGGAACTCTTGCGGCGCAAGCCCCATGGCCCACGATTCCCTGGCGTTGACCTGATGCAGCAGCGGCAGGAGCGCCTTCAGGTCGGCCTCGCTCTTTGAACCAAAGAGCGCATCGATGAGCTTCTGGAGCATGCAGTCAATGTAGCGGCACCCCTGTGACGGGTCAAGATTGACAGCCGCATCGCCGCGTGGGTAGTATCGACGCGTGCGCCGTACCCTCCGCCTGATTTTCGCCCTCGTCGGTCTTATCATCGTTGTTCTGACCGGGTGTTCGCGCTCACTCCAGGTGCTCGAGCGCGATACCCTGTTTTCTCTCCAGTACGGTACCATGGAGGATCAGGTCCAGCTGTTCGTCACCGATCGCGCCGTCAGCCGTAGAACGCGAGTCGCGATGCGTAACGGCCAGATCTATGTCGCAAGCGGGTACGCAAACAAGGTCATGCAGTTCACGAGCTACGGCGACCTGATCAACCTCTTCTACAACCCGGAAGAGAACCCGAGGCCGGTCATGCTCGCGGGGGCACCGGTTGATCAACGCGCGACCAACCGGCGTGCTCATCCGCACCCGTTTGGGGCCGTTGGCGAGATTGCGGTCACGAGCACGGGTACGCTCCTGGTGGAAGACGAGGTGCCCGATCGGGTCGCCGTCTTCGACGAGGTGCTCGGCGTTCGCCTCAATCGGCTCGTCATGCGGCTCGGAGCCGACGGGAACCAGATCGACTATCTGGGTCAGGAGGGAATAGGCGGAACGTTCTTCCCGCATATCCAGCGGATCACCGTAACCAACGGTGACGAGATCGTGGTGGCCACCGTCGCGCCGCCGGCGACGATCGTCTTCTGGTTTTCTGCCGACGGGACCTTGTTGCGTCGCGTTGATATCTCCCCCGACTCACTGCCGGCACCGGCCGAAGTCGCCGCATCCGCGATTCTGGCCGCGGTGCACCCCGATCGCGACCTGCGGCGCCTCTATCTGAAGGTCGACTACTACCTTCACGACGCGGCCGACGATGCGACGCGCGCGCGCGCGATCACGGGCCAGATGAGCAGGATCTACTGGATCAACGTCGACGACGGGAGCTATGAGGGCTTCGTCGATGTGCCGGTGGACCGGTTTCGTGATCCGATCACCGGCGAAACGACCGACTACGGGTACGAGTTCGTCGGCGCAGCGACCGGTGAGCATCTATTCCTGCTGAGTCGGCGTAGCATCGAAGAGAGTCAGCTGGTGATTCTGCACTCGAGCGGCCAGGTCGTTCGGCGCCGGACGCTGATGATCCCCTACTCAGAGATCGTCTTGCGCGATATCGACCTGACGAGCGACGGAATCGTCACCGCTCTGCTTGCCAAACGCGATTCGGTGGAACTCGTCTGGTGGCGATCCGACCGCCTTTTCGGAGACCGCCGGTGAGAGTGGTCAGCGCCGCACAGATGCAGCAGATCGATCGCGCGGCGCAGTCTGACGGGATTCCGGGCATCGCGCTCATGGAGGTCGCCGGAGCCCGCGGCTGGACCGCCGTCGGCGAGCGTATCGATGCGGCTGCATCAATCGTATTTCTGGTCGGTACGGGAAACAACGGCGGCGATGCGCTCGTGATGGCGCGCTACGCAGCAATCGAAGGGTACACCACTCGAGTGGTGGCAGTGGCGCGTCCCGACCGGTTGTCGCCGAGCGCCGCGCAGCAGGCCCGGGTGATCGCGTCGATCGACGTACCGGTGACCGTCTGGGACGATGATCCGCAGCGCGCGGCTTCCTGGATCGCCGAGTGCGATGTCATCGTCGACGGCCTCGCCGGGGTCGGCATCTCGGGCCCGCTTCGGGAGCCGGCCGCCTCCATAGTACGCGCGGCGATGGTCGCGCACGCGGCGTCACCGGCGTCGCGGCTGTGCGTGGCGATCGACGTTCCCAGCGGCGTTTCGGACACCTGGAGCGAAGGGGATCCTGCCTTCTGCGCCGATCTGACGCTTGCGATGGGCTACCCGAAGCGTTCGACCTACCAGCCGCGCGCGAGACGCCTGTGCGGTGAGATTCACGCAGTTGCGCTGCCGTTTGCGCCGCGTTCGCTCGACGATGCTCGCCTTCAGGGTGAGTTGATCGATTCCGATGCCTACCGGCGGATCGTCAAGGCGCCGCTGTCCGACACGTACAAGTACGGACGAGGGGCTGTCGACGTGTACGGGGGCAGTCGCGGGCGTACCGGCGCCGCGATAATGGCCGCCGAGTCGGCGCTCAGATCGGGGGCGGGAATAGTCCGCCTGTACGCGGACGAGTCGGTGTATCCGATCCTTGCAGCGTCGCTGGTTTCAGTGATGGTTATCCCGACCGATGACGCGCCGTCGCAGTCATCGGCTGCAGACGCAGTCGTCGTCGGTCCCGGCTGGGGCGTCGACCGCTCCCGGGATGCGCGCTTCGCCGAGCTCGCCGAGCGGTACGTTCGCGGTGTAATCGATGCCGATGCGCTGACCGTGCTCGCGCGGCTGGGCACGAAACCCCACCTTTCCGGCTGGGTTCTCACTCCGCATCCCGGTGAACTCGCACGGCTGGTGTCAAAATCGACCGACGAGGTGATCGGAGGCTTCACCGACGCCGCGCTCGAGGCCGCTCGCGTATACGACTGCGTCGTGGTCGCGAAAAGCCATGTAACCCACATCGCCGGCCCGTCGGGAGAGTACGCGATCCTCGACGGTATGAACGCAGCCATGGGTACAGCCGGGTCGGGAGACGTGCTCGCCGGGATCATCGGCGCGCTACTCGCGTCGGGTCACGCGCCGTGGGACGCCGCTCGCGCGGCGGTATCGCTGCACCAGGCAGCCGGACGCGTGCTGCGTGGACGGTCGGGACTGTTCCTTGCCGAAGAGCTTCCCCGGGTCGTCTCCGAGTTGATCGATGGATCGACCTGAGTCGACCGATCGCGATTCCCCGCGGTTCTACGCGCGCGCACCCGACGCCGATCGGTCGCCCGTGGCGGAGTCGACGGCGGGACGGCGGCGACTGTTCACCAGGAACCGATCGCTGGTGATCACGGTTCTTGACCTGTCGATCGTGCTGCTCATTTTCGGCATCTACTTCTTCGTGCTCGCCCCAGACCCGTCGCGGGCCCGAGTCGACGGGGTTTCGGCGTCGGTCGAATCGTTCGCATTCGACGATCGGGTCTACGTTACGGTCACGGTGACCCGGACCGAGCGCGATCAACCCGTAGACGGAGCGGGAAGCATTCTGGTGGTGGTCTTCGACGACGGAACGCGCGTCGTCGATGTGTTACCTCATCCTGATGGGCCGGTCTACGTGCGCCACGTCATCACGGGCATCGACGCCACCGAGACCCTCCGCGAGGGTCAGACGGTGGTGATCCTGACGATCGGCGACGACGAGCGGGAGCTGGTGGCTCGGATCGGTCGGTGATCGCCCCGCGCGAGGCGATCGACGGCATTGACCGCGGCGCGGCCGACCGCTATGCTCGTACCAGGAGATCGATAACGATGTACCAGGTCTACTTTCTGTCGGTCGTAACGTTGGTGCTTGCGAGCGTGTCGGCTGGATTCGATCGGTTCGATGAGCAGATACGGGTTGGAGCGTTCTTTTCGCGCGATCTGTTCACGAGCGCGGGATTCCGACTCGGTCTCGGGTTGATCACCGCGCTGGTCGGGTTCCTCAAGTTCATCGTGGTTGCCGGGAATGGGACGGTGGTCGTTGGCGACCTTCTACCCGCGGTCGCTGGTATCGTGCTCGGGGCGACACTCACGATGATGTTCTACAAGGCGAAGGC
>SKVA01000097.1 GCA_007129695.1 Spirochaetaceae bacterium
CCGCGATGCCGCGACCATCGCCGCCGGAACCGCGACGGTTCAGATCGAACCGTGGGGCGAAATGGTGGCCGCTACCCAATACGACGTGTTCATATTCATCCTCATGGAAGAACGACCCGGCGGCCCCGTCCCCGGAGTGGACCTGCTCTACAAGAGCGGTCCCGTCGCGTGGTGGGTGGATGGTGACCGGACGATGCTGCCCGAGTACGAGGATTTCCAGCACTTTTCGATCCCACCGCAGGAGTAGGCCGGAGCGGCTCCGATGCCGGTTGGCGCCGGTGGCGCCGACCGGTATGATGGGGCGTGCTTCTCCTGGTAGTACTTGCGTCGCTGGGCGCAGTGCAGGGGCTGTTGTTGTGCACGCTGATCGCCGGTCGATTCCGCACCGCGTCCAACGTACCGCTCGCACTGCTTCTGCTGGCGTTCTCCGCGCGGCTTGGAACGATACCGACCTGGGATTTCGCGACTCTTCTGGAGCATCCGTGGCTTCTGCCGGCGACGACAACGTTGCCGTTCCTTTTTGGGCCGCTGCTTTGGTGGTATACACGTGAGCGTGTCGGGTCCTCGCGGCCGCCGCTGGTAGGGTTGCACCTGGCGCCGTTCGCGTTGGGAGTCGTGGCCGCGGCGGCGGGAGTCCTCCTCAGATCGCCGGGCGAGCACGCGGCGTTGGTCGCATCGATCTTCGCGGGCTCTCCGCCCGCTCACCTGTTGATCGTCAATGGTCTGAAGGTAGGGTTGAACGCCGTCTACGTCGTGCTGGCCGCGGTGGTTGCGTTTGGCGCTCATTCGCGAAGGATCCCCGCCGCACGGGCTCGGTGGGTGCGCGTCTTCGTCGTCGCGTCGGCGCTATCGCTGGTCAGCTACGCGGTGGTCACCGTCGATCCTGCCCACACAGCTGGACTCACCGACGGCGTCGTCGCGCCCTTTCTGGTCGTTGCCGGCGCGATGGTGCTTCTGGTGTACGCGACCACAGTCGCGCTCATCGTTACGCCGGAGCTCCCGGGCTGCACCGACACGGCGGGCGATCGCTCCGTGCAGATCGCGTCGAGCGAGTGCCGGAGGATCGCCGAACTGGTGCGCGTGGAACTCGAGCGCGGCGCCTATCGGGATTCGGGCCTGTCGGTACTCAGACTGGCGCGCCGGATCGGCGTGCATCCGAACACGGTGTCGGCCGCGGTCAACTATTCCTTTGGCATGCCGTTCCCGAGGATAGTGAACCGGTATCGTGTGGAACACTTCCGCGCGGCTGCCGTGTCGGGTGACGACCAGACGGTTCTGGATCTTGCATTCGACGCCGGGTTTGCATCGAAGAGCACCTTCAACCGCGTCTTCAAGCAGGAAACCGGGCTTACGCCGTCGCAGTATCTCCAGGGGAGGCGGTGAGCGCTTCGGCGGATCGTGCACCGGTTCTGCGTGGCTCACTTCCGCAATGCCGCCGCGTCATGCGAGAGACAGAGCGAATCCTGAACCTGGCGCTCGACGAGCCTATAGCGGGAGTTTTGGGAGTCCTTCGTACTTGGAGAGGTCTTTCGCTACACTCTCACGCAGTTCGTTGAACTCTCGTTCGATCGGAATCGTGTGGTTCTTGAAGAACGTGATGTTCGGAATAGCGGTGGTCTTCCAGCGCTCAAGGGTTTCCAGATTCCGTTCTATGTTCCCAACCAGGATTCTCTTCTCGTGGTCACGAAGATCAAGCTCATTCACGCGGGCCTTAAGGTCTATGAACGAGGTGATGACACTTTCGATAGTCTGTTCGAGCTGAGCTTTTCTCTTGAGCACTTCCAGTCGCTTGCGGCTCCAGAGTGCTACAACGAGTACGACAAGAACCGCGACTACGATAATCCAAACCATGTAGGCCTCCTGAATGATTCGATCGGGACACCCAGCGACCCGGCCCCGAACCCCGGTCATCCAGCCGTGGCCTGACCGGGCAGGCCCACGCTCGCCAGTGCATCTACCCTCAAATGGTACAGCTTCTGGTCGTTCTTGTCCAACCGAGGCTGCGGTCCTGACGGTGCCGGTTACATCCAGATTCCTCCGCACTTGCCGGGCGGGTCCGTATGCTACATATTGGTAGCAATGACGTTTCAGGCCTACGCAACGGACGGATTCTACGACGAACTCTTTTCGCACTGCTCACGACCGCGCGAGCACGCGCGTCTCCTTGTCGATGCGATAGACGCGCTCGCCGTGGGCGAACTGCAGCGCAAACAGCACGCGGCGGAGCGGGTGCTGCTGCAGATGGGGATCACGTTCAACGTGTACGGCGACTCGGGCGGTGCCGAGCGGATCTTCCCCTTCGATGTGCTGCCGCGCATCGTCCCGCAGCCCGAGTGGCTCACCGTCGAGCGGGGCTTGAGTCAGCGCGTCATCGCGCTGAACCACTTCATCGACGACGTCTATCACGATCAACGGATCGTCAAGGATGGGGTAGTGCCCGCGCAGCTGATTGCGAGTGCCTCCGGGTTTCGGCCGGAGTGCGTCGGTCTCAACCCTCCCAAAGGCGTCTGGTGCCATGTCACCGGATCCGACCTGGTCCGCGACGCAGACGGGAGCTTCTACGTCCTGGAGGACAACCTGCGCACGCCGTCGGGCGCGAGTTACATGCTCGGGAACCGCGTCGTGATCAAGCGAAGCTTTCCGCGGCTCTTCGCGGCGGCACGCGTCCTGCCGGTCGCCGATTACGCGAACCGCCTTCGATCCGCGCTCGAGTACCTGGCCGCGGATGGGGTACCCAACCCCCGGATCGTCGTTCTCACGCCGGGCATGTACAACTCGGCGTACTACGAGCACTCGTTCCTGGCGCAGCAGATGGGAGTGGAGCTGGTCGAGGGCTCCGACCTGGTGGTCGACAACGGCTACGTCTGCATGCGCACCACGCGCGGGCTCGAGCGCGTCGACGTGATCTACCGGAGAATCGACGACGACTTCCTCGATCCAACGGCGTTCCGGTCCGACTCGATGCTCGGAGTACCGGGGCTCTTCGAGGTGTATCGAAACGGACGAGTGGCGCTCGCCAACGCGCCGGGTACCGGCGTCGCCGACGACAAGGTGATTTACGCGTACGTTCCCGACATGATCCGCTACTACCTGGGCGAGGACCCGCTACTGCCCAACGTCCCGACCTACCTCTGCTCGCGCGACGCCGACCGGCAGCACGTGCTCGCGAACATCGAGTCGCTCGTGGTGAAGGCCGCGAACGAGTCGGGCGGGTACGGCATGCTCGTGGGGCCGGCTTCGACGCGCGCCGAGTGCGACGAGTTTCGCCGTCGCGTGGCGGACAACCCCCGCAACTACATCGCGCAGCCGACGCTCGCGCTCTCCCGCGCTCCGGTTCTCTGTGAGGATCGCTTTGAGGGGCGGCACGTTGACCTTCGGCCTTACGTTCTCCTGACCGACACGCCGTACGTCACACCGGGTGGCCTGACGCGGGTAGCGCTCCGCAAGGGTTCGCTCGTGGTGAACTCCTCGCAGGGTGGGGGCAGCAAGGACACCTGGATCGTACCGGTGGCAAGCCGTGCTTAGTCGCGTTGCCGAAGCCGTCTACTGGATGGCGCGCTACCTCGAGCGCGTGGCCGACGTCGCGCGGCTGATCGACGTGAACCTCACGCTCACCCTCGACCTGCCCGACGAGCCCGAGCCGCAGTGGCGCGCGGTGGTGACCACAACCGGAGACATCGCCGCGTTCAACGCGGGCCACCCATGCCCGACCGCCGATGCGGTGATCGAGTTTCTGGTCTTCGACGAGGAGAACCCCAACTCGGTCTCCCGCTGCCTGCGCGCCGCGAGAGAGAACGCGCGCTCGGTCCGGGAGATCATCTCGTCGGAGGCGTGGGAGCAGATCAACCGTTTCTACCTCATGATCACCGGCACGCGCTACCAATCCGCGCTCGACGCCCCGTCGGAGTTCTTCGAGCAGGTGCGGCTTTCGAGCCACCTGATCGAAGGGGTCATCGACGGAACCATGTCGCACGGAGAGGCGTGGCACTTCGCGCGGCTGGGCAGACTCCTCGAGCGCGGCGAGCAGACCGCGCGACTGCTCGACACCAAGTACTTCCTGCTCCTGCCGTCGCCCGAGTACGTCGGCTCAACCGTCGATGACATCCAGTGGTCGGCGGTGCTCCGATCCGCGAGCGCCTTCGAGATGTACCGCAAGCGCCACGGCCGGGTTGAACCGCACCGCGTCGTCGAGTTCCTCCTCCTCGAACGCCACTTCCCGCGCGCCACGCACTACTGCGTGATCGAGGCCGACGAGTCGCTCCATCACGTCTCGGGGTCGCGCGTTGGGACCTTTCATAATGCCGCGGAGCGAGAGCTCGGGCGGCTACGAGGGGAGTTCGCCTTTTCCGAAGCATCTGATATCATCACGAACGGCTTGCACGAGTATCTCGATCTTCTGCAGACCAAGTTCGGCCGCGTTGGGGCCGGTATCCAGAAGACCTTCTTCGGTCTGCGCCCCGCGGTCGCCGACGAGACAACACCGGCTGCCAACGAATAAGCCTGCCGGCGAGAACGGAGTGCACGCATGAGTTTCTGTCTGGGCATCAAGGTGGCCGACGGCCTGGTCGCCATCGCCGATACCCGCATCACCACCGGTTCCGAGCAGATCACCGCGCGCAAGCTCTCGATCTTTCGCGAGGGCGACGGGCAGTTCTTCATGATGACGTCGGGGCTGCGATCGGTCCGCGACAAGGTGTTGACCTACTACGGCGAACTGCAAGAAGAACAGGCCGAGCCCGCCGATCGCCTGTTCAAGGTGGTGAACCGGATCTCCGGGCTGATCCGCCGCGTCGCCGCCGAGGACAAACCTTACCTCGAAGAGAGCGGCATCGGCTTCAACAGCCACGCGATCGTCGGAGGGCGGCTCGCCGCCGACCCGACGCACAAGCTTTTTCTCATCTACCCGCAGGGAAACTGGATCGAGGTGGGCGAGGGCTCGCCGTACCAGATCATCGGCAC
>SKVA01000191.1 GCA_007129695.1 Spirochaetaceae bacterium
ACCGGAATTGAAGAACGAAGAATTTTAAAAGACCCGGACAAGGGAACCTCTTTTATGGCAGTGAATGCTGCAAATGAAGCCCTTGAGGATGCGGGGGTTGATCCTGCCGATGTCGAAGCCCGCGCTTGCGACGCTGGGGCTGTTCACCGCGCTCGGGTACTGGAACGAGTGGTTCCTCTCCATGCTCTTCCTGAGTCCGAACGTTCAGTACCGCCCACTCCAGCTCTTCCTGTACAACCTGATCGCCCAGGCCGACTTCATCCGGATGAACGCCGCCCTGATGAATATCCCGCCGCAGGATATCCCGAGCGAGTCGCTGAAGCTGGCCGCCGCGGTCGTCGCAACCGGCCCGATCATCTTCGCGTACCCGTTCGTACAGAAGTACTTCATCAAGGGTATCACGATAGGAGCGGTCAAGGGGTAGGACCGAACCACGATGGTTTCGAACTCCGGGATGGCCCGGAGAGTAATCCAATAAGGAGGGACGCTATGAAACGTCTCAAGATCGCAGCTCTGGTCCTGATCGCGCTGCTCGCGTGCTCAGGGGTCGTGTTCGCGGCCGGTGGCCGACAGGCCGGCACCGCCGACACATCCAGGTTCGTGCAGGTCACGCATCACGTGATGGGCAACGCGCCGACGAACGGGATGGACAAGGTCGTCGAGGCCGAGTGGAACAAGATCATGGAGGCGCAGATCAACGCGCACATGGCCCTGCGCTGGATCGAGTGGGCCGACTGGTACACGAAGTACAACCTGCTCCTTGCGTCGGGAGAACCGGTCGATCTGATCCACAGCTCGTCGACCTGGCTCGATATGTGGCCGAACGCGCAGCGCGGTGCGTTCCTGCCGCTCGACGATCTGATCCCGGTCCACGCACCGCGGACGTGGGAAGAGATTCCGGCGGTGGACTGGGATCAGGCGCGCTTCGACGGGAAGATCATCGCATTCCCGGAGAACAGCTATAGCCAGTACGTGAACCACGGGTTCTACTACCGCGGCGACTGGGCACAGGAGTTCGGGATCACGCGCCCGATCACCAGTTACGAAGAGCTGGCGGTGTACTTCCAGGGCATCGTCGACAACAAGACCGGCGTGATTCCGTGGGATCGGAACAACGGGACCACGTGGGACATGCACGGCTGGTTCCAGACCAAGACCGATATGGTCCTGGCGAACCTCCCGACCGAGTATCAGATCTACATGGGTGCGAGCTTCGACGATCCGTACACGATCGTTCCGGTAGTGTTCGACGGGTTGTTCATCGACTACGCCCGCACTATGCACGACTGGTACAACCGAGGGTTCTGGCGACGCGACGTGCTGAACTACACGCAGGATACCAGAGAGAGCCTGCGCGCCGGACGCAGCGGATCCGACCAGCACCACTCCAACACGTTCCGCTATCTGCGGTTCGAGATGGACGATCTGATCCCGGGGAGCCGCCTCCAGATGTTCGCGTTCTCCGACGCGCGGGGCAACCTGATCGCCGAACCGATCACGCACGGTGCGACGAGCATCGGCCGCAACAGCCGAAACCCCGAACGCGCGGTCATGGTCTACGAGATGCTGCGCCAGAACGAAGAAGTCTACCGGCTCGTGAACTACGGGATGGAGGGCACCCAGTACGAGATTCGTGACGGCGTGCGCGTGCGACCCGAAAGCTACGAACCGGCGACGCACGAGTTCTACTCGAACTACTGGGGCGGCCGGGTCGACAAGTTCGAGGTCCCGGGCGCGACCGAGTGGCCCGGCATCTGGGACATCTGGGCGGAGTACGACCGGATCGTCAAGAGCCCGTTCCCGTACAGCAAGTTCATCCTTGATCGCACGCCGATCGAGCCCGAGCTCGCCGCGCTCTCCGACGTGATCAGCCAGTACCTGAAACCTATCATGTACGGTGTTGTCAACGACCCGGTCGAGGCTGTTGAACAGCTACGCCGGGCGCTTCGGCAGGCCGGCCACGACAAGGTGCTCGAAGAGATCCAGCGACAGATGACCGCGTACAAGGCTACGCTGTAGCCGATGTTCAGGCCGGCGGCCGATGGCCGCCGGCGCTTGTTACAGGAGAGATACTCCCGTGTCCGACAGAATCAGGGTAGACGCTCGAGGTGTGTCGATCGATGGCAGACGTGAAGTACTGCTGTGCGCATCGCTGTTCTACTTTCGCATCCCGGAGGGTAGCTGGCAGGACCGGATGACCAAGATCCGCGACGCCGGGTACAACTGCATCGACGTCTACTCTCCGTGGAACTTCCACGAGACCGAGCGAGACAGCTGGGATTTCGACACCGGGATGCGGGACATCGACCGGTTCCTGGAACTCGCCGCACAGAACGATCTCTACGTAATGGCGCGACCGGGTCCGTATATCTGTTCGGAGTGGGACGGCGGGAGCCTTCCGGCGTACCTGTTCGCCGACGGCATCCGGATCAGGCAGAACGACCGACGCTTCCTGGATCGGGTTGCGAAGTGGTACGAGCGCGTGCTTCCGATCATCCGCGACCGACAGATCGACCGCAACGGGACCGTAATCCTCCTGCAGATCGAAAACGAGCTCGACTTCTTCGCGTGCGACGACGTGCCGGGCTACATGTCGGAACTCAGGCGACTCGCACGGGAATCAGGTATCACGGTACCGCTGATCGCGTGCGCGGGGCAGGCCGATCTCTACGGAGCGTGGGGAGAGGTTCCCGACGTGATCCCGACGATGAACCTCTACCTGGACTCGCGAACACCGGGCCTGGAGGCCGCTGTCACGACGTACACCCGCGTCCTGGAAGGGCTCGACGTACCGCTCATGGTTACCGAGATGGGGCGCGACAATCTGCTGATGCGCAGGTTCCTGGCGTCGGGAGCGAAGCTGATCGGGCCGTACAATCAGGTGTCGGGGTTCGACTTCGGCTTCACGAACAGCGTGAACAACTGGGGCGACCCGACGTCGTTCCAGACCAGCTACTACGACTTCAGCTCGCTGATCACGCCGTTCGGCCAGGTTCGAGACTTCGTCGTGGCTGATCGCGCGTTCGCAGGGCTTCTTCGGTCGCTCGGATCGATGCTCGCGGGCGCGGTACCGCTTGACGCCGACGTCGCCGCGCGGATGGGGTTCGGCTTATCTGTGAGCGCCGGTGAGTCGAGTACGCCGCCGGTGTTGCTGCTCGATGGCCCCGAGGGCGGTTTCCTTGCCGCGGTATCGAACCTGAGCGACCTGGAACAGTCGTTCACGGCCACGCGGGGCGACGTATCCGAGTCGCTTCGCGTGCCTCCGGGCGTATCGGCGTTCGTGCTGTTCGACGTCGACCTGGCGCCGGTGGGCATCCCGGTCCGGGTGGTCGTGTCGACGGCCGAACCCGTGCTGATCGTGAACGGCGACAGCCCACGCATCGTGTGGCAGGCGCCCGTCGGCGGCGCTGTCGTACTGACCGCAGGAGGTCAGGTCCACCGGTTCGTGTTCACTGCGGATGCCGAAAGCCGCCACGCGGTCGGTCTGCCCGACGGGCGCACGCTCACGCTCCACGGCATCGGCCGCGATCGTGCGGGGCTCCTCAGCGGTCACGACGCGGATACCCTGCTCTTCCGCGCGCCTCCGGCCCCCCCGACCGCGCGTGGCCTCACCTGGAAGCTCCGTGCGGCGAAGACGACACACGGAGAGCTGTTCGCCGACGGCCGGCGGTGCACACCGCGAAGCGACGCGCTGGAGATGGAACGCAACGGGTACCTTCGCGGGTACGGTCTCTACCGGCTGCAGGGGAGCATTGACTCGCCCGCGGCTGTGGTCCTGCACGGCGCCGGCGACGTCGTGTCGCTCTACCGCGACGGGCACTACATTGCGACCCGATATCCGTCGGGCGCGTGCGAGCTTGTCGTCCTCCCGGCCTCCGACGGAGCATCACGGGCATCGTACGACGTCCGTGCGGAGATATGGGGGCACAGCAACTTCGACGACAGCCGCAAGCCCGCGCTGCGTATTGCGTCGCTACGCGGGCTGAGCGCGGTCACCGAGGTACGCACCGTGGCGACGCTTCCGACCTGGCGCGCGGTGCGCGCCGGATGCGGAGACCTGCCGTACATCACCGGGCTCGGCAGAAACCTCACGACCGATCGTCCGACCGTATCGACGTGGGAGACCGAGATCGACGTCGACGGCTACGACGATTCGGTTCTGCTGCGGTTTGACGGTATCGCGTGTGAGGTTGAGATCGCGGTGAATGGTCACCCGGCCGGCCGCGTCGACACGTTCGCACCGATCCTGGACATTTCGTCGCTCATCAAACCCGGACGCGCTACGATCACGGCTACGACGGCCAAACGCCACTACGACGAGTCGGCGGGCACGGTGAGCGCGCTCGTCGGCAGGCGACTCGCGGTGGATGTGCTCCAGGGTATCGATGAACCGGAGCTCGGCATGGCCGCCGCGACGGCCCGCGACAACGCGGTCGCGTGCGACCTGCCGCTCCTGCTCAAACCCGGGGAGCTGCGCTGGCTCTACGTTCACGGTACCGATTCGAGCCCGACCGATGCCAAGCTCACGATCGCCGGCCGCAACGTGAAGGCAACAGTACTCTACTCCGGAAGGGTCTGTGGAAGGTTGGTCGTCGGCGTCGACGGTCCTGTGATGCGCCCCGGACAGCCGGACGTCGGATACCTGCCGGAATGCTGGGCTGGTACCGACGAGTATGACGTGGCGGTTCTCATAGAGGCGGTCGGCACCGTGGGAGCGACGGTGGAGTCGATATCGATCGAGACAACTGAATGACGATGCGCACGGCTCGGGAAGACCGGATCACCATCTACAGGATCGCTCGGGAGGCGGGGGTGTCGCCGGCAACGGTCTCGCGTGTTCTCAACGGTTCGCGACCGGTCAGCGACGACAAGCGGCAGCGGGTCGAGCGCGTGATCGCGCAGCACGAATACCGTCCGAGCGCGATCGCGCGGAGTCTGTCCGGGCAGCAGACCCACGT
>SKVA01000372.1 GCA_007129695.1 Spirochaetaceae bacterium
ACTCAGTGAACGATGCCATCGGTCACCATGAGTGCGATTCCCGTGACGGTACCGTCGAGCTCCACGTGGAACTCGGCCTCGATCTCCACGTCGTCCAGGTGGATCTCGTAGATGTGGTTGCTTGCCGGATCGCTCAGGAATGCAACCCGGCGTCCGAGGGTCAGCGACGGAATCGGTGTCCCGCGCGGCGCATCGGGATCACGCGCAGGCACGGCCGCCACCGACCCGACCATTTCGAACGTGTCCGCGTCAAGAACGTAGACGACGCCGTCCTGACCGAGTACGACGATGTAATGCCCGGATCGATCGATCCCGAACCGCCACGGAGCGGCGGGAAGCGGTATCGCAACGCTCGTGTGCGCTGCCGGATCCACCTTTACGAGGCCCTGTCCAAGGTTTCCGACGAAGTGCGGCAACCGCGGATGCGCGTAGAGTGTTCCGGTCCGCACACCGTCCGGTGTCCCTGACGGGTTCGTGACCATCCGCGCGTCGAATCTGCTCCCGGTCTGCGTGACGACCAGGACCCCTTCGACCGCGCCGATCGCGGAGAAACGGCCAACACGGGCCTGCCCGTGCGCGCGCGATACGTTCGGGATCGTCTGCAGCACGGTTCCGTCGTAGTCCATGATCTCGACGAAGGTTTCACCGACGTATCCGACGATCATCTGGTCCGCGAGCAAGACCGGAGCCCCGTGGTCGACACGCGCGGGCACGAGCCTGGTGACGATTCCGGAGCGCAACGCGCCTTCGTCAAGGATCGTGATGTCGCCCGACCCGTCGTTGTAGAAACCGACCCGGCCGGCCATCGTCGTGAAGTGCGTCGGGAGTGATCCCACGCGGATCTCACCGAGTAATCCGATTGGTCCGAACTCAAGGTCTTCGTGACCGTCGTGCTCCTCCAGAATCTGCCCGCTGTCGACGACAATGACGATCGACGCGTCACGATGGACGACGTACCCGAACTCACCGCTCGGACCCGCGTACGCGGCGAGCGCGCCATCTGGTAGCGCGTGCGCGAAGACCGCTTCGACGTCGCCGTCGTGCGCGTCGAGCACCGCGATCGTGCCATGGTCGGTCACGACAAGCAACCGTCCATCGGTTCCGTCGTGATCATGACCGTGATGATCATGACCGTGATGATCGTGGTCCGCGTGGTGATCATGCCCGTGATGGTCATGATCGTGATGATCTGCACCGGTTGCGCACGCGCCGAGCGCTATCGCGGCGATCGCGACGACGAGCAATCGGGTAACGGTACGAAAGTGACTCATAAACTCTCCCTATCCTTGTCCTGGTTTCACGGCCGGTCGACGACCGGTCAGTTTCGACAGAAGAAACGCGGCGACATATCCGGCGACGGTGAACAGAACGATCCCGGCGCCGCTCGGCAGGTCGTAGCCGTAGCTGAGCCCGATCCCGGCGATCGTAAAGACCGCCGACAGAATCGATGCGCCGAGCATCAGCCGCTTGAGCGATCGTGAGAAGAAACTCGCGGTCGCCGCGGGCAACGTCAGCAATGTGATGACCAGCACGATCCCGACCGTCGACACAAGAAGGACGACGGTCGCTCCGGTCATCAGGAGCAGCACGGTCAGATGGAGCTGCGTCGGCATCCCGCGCACCTCCGCAAACTCCGGGTCGAAGCTCAGCGCGAACAGCTGCGGGTAGAACAGAAGCGCCACGATCAGCACCGCCGCGTCGAGCGCGACGATTCCCCACAGATCCTGCGGCGAGAGAAGCAGGATGTTCCCGAACAGGTACGCCATCGGATCGACGAACCCGCGCGTGCGCGAGATGAAGATCACCCCGATCGCGGTTCCGAGCGCCCAGACGATGCTGATCGCCGAGTCGGAGCGTTGCTTACCCTGCCGGGTGACCACCGCGACGATCAACGCGGACGCCATCGCGGCGGCGAATGCGCCCCAGAACGGCGTGAACCACGCCGGTCCGCCGATCGAACGGAGGAAGAGACTCAACCCGATACCGGCGAGTACCGAGTGCGCTATGGCGCCCGCAAGATAGCTGACACGGTTGACGACGACGTACGTTCCAACGATGCCGAACGCGGGAGCGGCAAGCACACCGGCGATCAGCGCGTAGCGGATAAACGGCACGGTGGGACTCACGATCACACGCAGGAAATCACCCATGGTCGACCTCCGCGAGCTCGTGGAAGTGCCCGGTGAACAGCCGCTGCAGATCCATCTCCGACAGGCTGCGCCGCTCGTGGATGTGAGCGTTGCGGTTCACGCACAGGACACGGTCTACCGCCCCCGCCAGGAAATCGAAGTCGTGCGTGATGAGAAGGATCGCGAAGCGCTCCTTCTGCGCCAGGATCAACTCTTCCAGCCGACCGGCGGACTCTCGATCGATGTTAGCGGTCGGCTCGTCCAGAATCAGAAGCGGTGGATCGGAGACGAGCGCGCGCGCGAGCAGGATTCGCTGGCGTTGCCCACCGCTGAGCTCTGCGAACCCGCGGTACGCCAGGTCGGACAGGCCGAGCCGGTCGAGCGTAGCGAGCGCGGCGTCCCGGTCACCGCGGGCGAACAGCCCGATCGGCCGCGACAGCCGTCCGGTCATCACGACGTCGACGGCGAGCGCCGGGAACTGCGGGTCGTAGAGACTGTGTTGCGGTACGTAGCCGATCCGTCGTCGCGACGCGTTCGCCGACGCCCCGAGCACGCGAATGCTCCCCGCGTGCGGCTTGAGCAGTCCAAGGCAGAGCTTCGCGAGCGTCGTCTTGCCGCCGCCGTTCGGTCCAACGACCTGCGTCAGCCCGTCGTTCGGGATCGAAAACGACACGGCGTCGAAGATGGCTACGCCCGGATACGCGAACGAGACACGGTCGAGTTCGAGCGCCGGCTGCGTGCCGGGTTGTGCGGTCCCCATAGTTCCCCCTCATGAGTATTACTTGGTAACAAACTAGTCAAGCGAAACGGCCCGATTTCGCATTATGATGGCGTCAAGACTACGATAGTCGATCGGTCAGTCGCGGTCGAGCACCCGGAACCCCACGCGCGCGACCGCACCGCCTGCGGTGACGACCGCGAGCTCGCGGAGACCCGCGCGCGGCGACAGCTCCAACGAGTGCGTGCGCTCGGTTACTCCGACGAACTCGTCGTCGAGGTGCCAGAACACCGACTCGTGCGGGGCGGACGGGCGAACCACCGCGACGATCGATCCCCGGCGACCCGACATTTCGATCGGTATGAAGACCGACGCGCCGTCGGTCGGAAACTCGAACACGACCGACTCGGTCGCATCGCCGGCCAGCCGCGGATCGGCGGGCGGCAGCGGGTGGTAGTCGGTCGCGCGGCGCTGGTAGTACCACGCCATCGCTTCGGGCAGGATGAAGCGCTGTTCGGTAACGATGAGATCGATCGGGTAGAAGTCGGCCGAAACCCGCATCGAGCGCGTCTGGTCCAGGTGAACCGTCCGGCAGTAGGGGCACGGAGCCCGGTCGTGCGCGGTAGCGGGAAGCAGCCGGGCTACCGACGCGCGGCATTCGGGACCCGCGAGCATCCCGCTGTCGCGGCACACCGGAACAGTCGTCAGCCCCCCGGGGCTCGAGAGGCTTCCGGCACGGCCGAGCATCTCGAACAGCTCGAACATGATCGGCCCGGCTATCGCGGTCCCGCGCAGCCCGGGGGCGCCCCGACCGGTCGCGTTTCCGACCCAGACACCGACCGCGTACTCAGCGTTGACCCCGATCGCCCACGCGTCGCGCAGCCCGTAGCTGGTTCCGGTCTTCCACGATATCTCGTCGGCGCTGCGGAAGTGCCGCCATCCCTGGAGCTCCTCGGGCCGCTCGACCTCGCGCAACGCCTTCAACGTCAGGAAGGAGGCGGCCGGCGACAGCGGAGACCGTGTCGCGTCGGTCGGAACCCGGGAGGCGGCGGGCACGACGTGTGGCGGATGGATCGTCAGAGCATCGCTTACGCGCTCCCGGACGGTGCGCGCAAGCGACGCGTACATGCCGGTGAGTTCCCAGAGCGTCGATTCAGAGCCGCCCAGGATCAGCGGTATCCCGTAATGCGCCGCCGATCGGGTGAGCGACGTCATCCTCAGTTCGCGCAGCAGTCCGTGGAACCGATCGACCCCGTACTGCTGGAGCAGCCGGGCCGCCGGGACGTTCAGCGACCGTGCGAGCGCGACGTCGACGCGGACCGCACCCAGGAACTCCCCCGTGTGGTTCTCCGGGATGTAGCCACCGATCCGGGTCGGAATGTCCGGGACGATCTGACCGGGGACGAGCTCGCCCGAATCGACCATCGCCGCGTACAGGAACGGCTTGAGGAGACTGCCGGTGCTGCGCCCGGCTTGCACGATGTCGACGAAGTCGCCGGCCGACGGCGGCCGGGTCGGAGGAAGATTGCCGACGTACGCACGGACCGCTCCGGTCGGCACATGAACTACGAGCGCCGCCGCGTGTCCGACGCCGATACTGCGCAGCCGAACGCCGTGCGCGGCCAGGATCTGCGATGAGCGCTGCTGGAACGTCGGATCAACGGTCGTATCGAAGCGCCACTGGTCGGGATCGCGCGCCGCGAGCGTGCCGAGCAGATGCAGCGCATCGTGCGGGAGCGGGTGCGGAGCCGCCGGTATCGGCTCGCTCCTGGCCAGGCGCAGCTCGTGCTCGTCGATCCGGCCCGCGACGTGGAGTCGGTCCAGGAGGCGGTCGCGCTTCGCGCGCAGCGCGTCGCGCTCGTGCGTCAGGTGCATCAGGCTGGGGCTGTTCGGCAGCACCGCCAGGAGCGCCGCCTCCGCCCACGTGACCCGGACGAGCGGGCGTCCGAAGTAACGCCACGCGGCCGCCTCGATCCCGACGACGTTCCCGCCGAACGGCGCGTGCGCGGCGAACAGCCGCACCACGTCGCGCTTGGAGTACGCGAGCTCGATCCGCAGGGCCAGAGATGCCTCGATCGCCTTCTGCACCAGGGTTCGCGGCCGGTTCG
>SKVA01000424.1 GCA_007129695.1 Spirochaetaceae bacterium
GCACCGACACCGGCGGTTCGGTCCGCCAGCCTGCCGCGTTCTGCGGCGTCTACGGGCTCAAGCCCACGTACGGCGCGCTGTCGCGTTACGGATTGGTCGCGTACGCGTCGTCGCTCGAGGTCGCCGGGATCCTCGCCGACAGCGTCGACCTGGTTTCCGACGTCTACACGGCCGCGACCGGGATCGATCCGATGGACCAGACGTCGACGTGGACCGCGTCGCCCCCGTCGCCTGAAACTCGTACCGTCGCGTTCCTCTCGGGCGACCTGGGACTCGATCGGCGGACCACGGCCGGTTACGCACGAATGCGCGACGCGGTCGCGTCGCGCCGGTACGAGCATACCGACGTCGAGCTCTCCACCTCAGACTACGCCGTTCCGGCGTACTACACGATCGCGACCGCCGAGGCGAGCGCGAACCTTGCGCGGTTCAACGGCGTGCGCTACGGCGAACGGCCGCTGTACGCGGAGAACCCGGAGGCGCTCGTGCGCGCGGCGCGCTCCGCCGGCTTCGGCAGCGAGGTAAAACTGCGGATACTGCTCGGGACGTACGTGCTGCGCAGCGGCTTTCAGGAGCAGTACTACCAGCGCGCGCAGAAGATCCGGACGGCGATCCGCAATGAGTTCGAGTCTCTCTTCGCGACCTACGACCTGCTCGTGCTGCCGGTGTTCCCGACGGTCGCGTTCCGTCACGGCGCCGACGAACTCGATGCGTTCCAGCAGAAGGTAGCCGACAAGTTCACGACGCTCGCGAATCTTGCGGCGCTTCCCGCGCTGAGTATCCCGACCGGTGTCTTTGACGGGTTGCCGGTCGGTATCCAGGTGATGGGTCCTCCGCACAGTGAAGCAAGGCTCATCGAGTTTGCGCGGGCGATCGCGACCGAGATTCCGTTCGAGCGTCCCCCGGGTTACGAGCCGCTACCGACGTTGCCGCCAACCGGATCGGAGGTCGCGTGAGTTATCGGTCGTTTGTCGGGCTCGAGATCCATATCCAGCTGGCGACCCGGACCAAAGTTTTCTGCGGATGCCGCGCCCGTTTCGGGGAAGAGCCCAACACCAACATCTGTCCGGTCTGCGCCGGGTACCCGGGAGCGCTTCCCGCTCTCAACGAGGAGGCGATGCGCCTTGGGTACGCCGTCGCGCGCGCGCTCAACTGCGACCTTTCGCCCGCCTGCGAGTTCGAGCGCAAGAACTACTTCTACCCCGATCTACCAAAAAACTACCAGATATCGCAGTTCACCCGGCCGCTCGGCACGAACGGCTTCATCGATCTGGAGTTTCGCCGGAACAAGCGCCGCGTCAAGATCAGGGAGTGTCACCTGGAGGAAGATGCCGGCAAGATGATCCATGCGGGCGATCAGTCGTTGCTCGACTACAACCGCGCCGGCACGCCACTCCTTGAGATCGTGACCGATCCCGACCTGGAGATCGGCGAGGAGGCCGAGGTGCTCCTTCAAGAGTTTCGGCGGCTCGTCCGGTATCTGGGCGTCTGCGACGGGAACATGGAAGAGGGGTCGCTGCGGTGCGACGCGAACGTGTCCGTGAACCTGGAGGGACACGGACTCGGAACGAAGGTCGAGATCAAGAACATGAACTCGTTCCGGTTCGTCCGCAAGGCGCTCAACTACGAGATCGACCGCCAGCGCGACATCATCGAGCGCGGCGGGACGATCGTCCAGGAAACGCGGTTGTGGAATGAGAACCGCGACGTGTCCGAGTCGATGCGCGTGAAGGAGTCGTCGAACGACTACCGCTACTTCCCCGAGCCCGATATGCCGCCGTTCGTCGCGACGCCCGAGTTCCTGAAGAGCGTCGATGACCTGATCGTCGAACTACCGATCGCGCGAACCGGGCGCTTCATCGGCGACTACGGGCTCACCGATGCGCAGGCGAGTTTTCTGTGCGAAGAGCGGCAGATCGCCGACTATTTCGAGCACGCGGTGAGGCTCGGAGCCTCACCCGCCGCCGCCGCGGTCTGGCTGATGGGCGACGTGCAGAAGCTCCTCAACCGCAGCGGCGCTCGTCTCAGTGATTCGCCATTGACGCCGGATCGGTTCGCGCAGTTGCTCACGCTGCTCGATGCCGGCCGGATCCATGGGAAGATCGCGAAGCAGACGCTCGAAGCGGTGTTCTCCGACGACGCAGATCCCCAGGAGATCATCGTCGCGCGCGGCTGGGAGCAGATCACCGACCCGGCCGCTATCGCGACGATCGTCGACACGGTGCTCGGCGACAACCCGCAGGCCGTCGCGCAGCTTCGCGCCGGCGACGCGCGACCGAAGGGATTTCTGGTCGGCAGGATCATGCAGGCGACCAGCGGCCGGGCCGAACCGCGACTGGTGCAGGACATCCTTGCCCGGAAACTCGACGTTCAGTTCGTCCAGGTGCTCAGTTTCGGAGGCGCGATTTCCGGACGCCGGCGCGACGACGGCGTCATCGTCGCCGGTGAGCTGTCACAGCTCATTGAGCAGGTAGTGCGCGACGCGTCGCTTCCCGCCGATATCCGCTACGAGTCGGTCGACCTTGGGCGGTTTCTCAGCGAAGAGGTGACGCCAAACGACTGGGCGAGCCTGATCGGCGCGGTCGACGCGCATCTGTCGGCCGGCGCCGCGGCGGGAATCGTCGTCACGACCGGGACCGACACGCTCGCGTACACCGCGGCGCTTCTCCACTGGCTGTTCGGCGGTGCCGACGTTCCGATCGTGTTGACCGCGAGCGCGATGACCGGTGATGCCCCGGAGAGTGTTCACAGCTTCAAGGAGGCCGTACGTATCGCGATGGGCGGCGGTGCCGCAGGCGATTCTCCGGGCGCGGTATCGGTCGTGTTTGACGGCATCGCGTACCCTGCGCTGAACCTCAAGTTCGAGCGGATCCCCGCGCCTTCGGCCCCCGCGGAGCCTGCATTCAGCACGTGGAACCCCGGTGCGGTTCGCGAAGCGTCGGGCCGATCGCTCTACGAGTCGAGCCTCACCGCCGCCGCGATCGCGGAGCGACTCGAGGCCGCGGTCACAAAGAGCTTCGTCGCCAAGGTGTTCCCGGGGATGCAGGCGAGTTCGCTCACCGCGCTGATCGATTCGGGAGCCAGGTTCTTCGTGCTCGAGCTCTACGACTCGGGGACCGCGAACGTAGGAGAGACGCCGTTCGGGCTGCGTCGCGCGCTCGAGTACGGACGCCGGGCGGGGGCGCTGTTCCTGTGCACGTCGCAGCAGCAGGGTAACGTCGACTTTTCGCCGTATATTACCAGCCACGAGCTCTGGCGCGAGGGAGCGGTCCCAATGGGCCCGCTCACGACGGAGAGTGTTTACGGACTGCTGCTTGCGGTCCTGCTGACCTCCGACTCGTGGGATCCCGAATCGGTGAGCCAGGCGATGGAGCGTGCGCAATGATCGAACGGATACTCGCAGCGTCAATCGGCCAACACGTTGGCGCCACGGTTCGTCTGTGCGGCTGGGTACACCGGATACGCGAACTCGGTGCGGTGTCCTTTGTCGTGCTGCGCGACCGAAGCGGCGTCGCGCAGCTCGTCTATTCGGGCAGGACCGATCTTGGCAATGAGAGCGTAATCCTGGTCACCGGAACGGTCGCCGAAAACGACAAGGCCCCCGGTGGGTACGAGGTGCAGGTGTCGCAGACGACGCTCCTCGCGCCGGCGGCGGCTGATCTGCCGATCCCCGTGAACCAGGATCCGGAGAGCATCGGGATCGACGCGCTCCTGGACAACCGGATCATCAGTTTGCGGATGCCGAAGATCCGGTCGATCTTTGCGGTCCAGTCGACGATCGTAGATGCGTTCGCCGAGTACCTGCGAGCGAACGACTTCACCGAGATCAAGTCGAGCAAGCTTATCGGAACCGGTACCGAGGGTGGGACGGGTCTGTTCACGGTCGACTACTTTGGCGACCGCGTCTACCTGGCGCAGAGCCCGCAGTTCTACAAGCAGGCGATGGTCGCGAGCGGCATGGAGCGCGTCTTCGAGATCGGCGCAGCGTACCGCGCGGAGAAGCACGACACACCGAGGCATCTCAACGAATACGTTTCGCTCGACGTCGAGATGGGATTCATCACCGACCACACCGACCTGATGGATCTGGAAGCCGGGTTGCTGACGCATATCTTCGACCGCGTTCGCGAGCGTCATGCCGACGCGCTCGCCGAGCACGGCGCGACGGTTCCCACGGCCGAGCAGGTCGCCGCGATTCCCCGCATCGACCACGACGATGCGAAGGAGATCATCTCGCGTCGCGCCGGCAAGAAGGCGTTTGAGATCAACCCCGAAGGCGAGCGCGAGCTGTGCGCGTGGGCGCAGGAAGAGTCGGGGATCGCCGCGGCGTTCGTCACCGGATTCCCGCGCAAGAAGCGGCCGTTCTACACGTTTCCCGACGATCAGAAGACCCGGAGCTTCGACCTGCTATTCCGCGGACTCGAGATCACCACCGGTGGCCAACGGATCAACGAGTACGCGATGCTCATCGATACGCTGCCGAAGTTCGGACTCACCGAAGAGGGGCTCGGTGACTACTGCACGATCTTCAAGTATGGGTGCCCGCCGCACGGCGGTTTTGCGATCGGGCTCGAACGGCTGACGCAGCAGATTCTAGGGCTGTCGAACGTGAAGGAAGCGTCGCTTTTTCCTCGGGACCGCAAGCGCGTCCGCCCGTAAGCGAAGCGTCGTATGCTACCGCGACCGTGCTGATGCGGCCGCACGCGACCTGATCGCATCGGCAACCCGCTCGGATCGGTTGTGGCGCTCAGCGTAGTACGCCGCGGTACGCCCGTACTCATCGCGCGCCCCGGAGTCGGCTCCGGAGTCGATGATCGCGATTGCGATCGCGGGGTCGGGGTTGAACCTGGCGGCGAAGAAGAGCGGCGTCCAGCCGCGCCCGGTCGATTCCTCCATCGCATGGAGTCCTTCGAACCGCAGATTTTCCGACGCGTAGCGCGCCGCGCCGAAGA
>SKVA01000376.1 GCA_007129695.1 Spirochaetaceae bacterium
TGCAGCGGGTTGCTCTCCGGGTTGGCCATCGCGCCAAGAAAGAGGTAGCCGAGCGGCCGGCCTGTCTCCCCGATCGGCACGCCCCGGTCGGGCTCGGCCCGACGCGCCTCTATGTGTCTGTCGCCGACACCGCGGGCGACGAGCACGACACCTGTTCGCGACAGAACCAGGATCGGCTGATCGACGTGAGCGAAGTGCTCGCGGCCGGTATCAATCGGTCGCCGACCCATCACGCCGCGAGGCATCATCGGCATCGACGGTGACATACGGGCGTCGTCCAGGACTGTGACGAGCCCCTCCCACGAACCGCGCTCGCGGTAGAACCGTGCGATCCACGGGGCGAGCTGCACCGCGGTCGCCCGGTCGGCGTCGATCCCGGCGGCCGCGGCCTGGCGCTCGGTCACCGTCAGGAGGACCAGAACGAATACACAGAGTGCGAGCGCGACCAGAAGGAGGTGGCTGGTCAGAAGGCGTCGCCCGAGCCCCGACTTCATCGGTCCTCCACGCGATAGCCGACGCCTCGGACCGTTACGATCCGGGTCGGCCGGCGCGCGCTGTCCCCGATTCGCTTACGGATGTTCTTGATGTGTACGTCGATCGTTCGCTCGTATCCTTCCACCGCGTCGCCCTGCATCGCGTCAAGAAGCTCCGCCCGCGAGAAGACGCGGCCGGGCGAAGCGGCCAGCCGTCGCAGGAGCGAAAACTGCGCCGACGTGAGCTCCACGCGCCGTTCCCCAACGTAGACCTCGCGGCGTTCCGGATCGATCCGCAGGTCACCCACGCGGATCGGTTCGCTCGGCCCAGCCGTACTGTGTCCCGCGCCTGCGCGGGTCCGCCTGAGAATCGCGGCGATCCGAAGCGCGAGTTCCGGCAGACTCACCGGTTTGACCAGGTAGTCGTCCACGCCGGAGAGGAATCCGGTCAGGCGGTCGTCCTCCTCGCCGCGCGCGGTCGTCACGATGATCGGAATCGAGGTCTGCGACGTGATCGTGAGCGCCACGTCGAGACCCGCGAGTCCCGGAAGGTTGAGGTCGAGCACGACGATGTCGGGCGGATCTTCAAAGACAGAGCGGACAGCGGCCGCCCCGTCGTGGACACAGACCGGGGAGTAGCCGTGCGAGGCCAGGAAGTCCCGAATCATCGCGTTGAGCTCCGGTTCGTCTTCCACGATGAGCACTCGCTCGGCCATACGGTCACTATGCGCGATGCCGGCCGGATCGTCTATGGCCGGCTATCGCCTGCCGCGTCCCTGGGCTTCGGGCGTCCCGCGCATCATCCGCCCGTGCCCGCCGGCCGCTGCGGGGAGTACGTACGTGTTCGAGCCGATCCGGATCGAGCGAACCATCACGCTGCGGGTAGTGGAGAGCAGGTCGCGCGAACGGGTCTCGAAGAGGCTCCCCGACACCGTCACCTGCTGACCATTGCGAACCTCGATCTCGGCCGCGAGCACCGGCGCGATCCGCAGCACGTACTCGGTGCCGCCGCTCACGAGCACGGGCAGCTCATCCGCGGCAAGCCGCAGCTGCCCGGTGAGCTCGATCTCCTCTGCTTCGTCTGCAGCCCACCCGCCGGCCGCCCCACCATGCGCCCCCATCGGACCCATCATCCCGCCTCGCGGCTGTGCGCTCACGCCGACGACGAGCGCGCCGAAGAGCACCAGACCCAAAACTACTCGATACTTCATATGAACCCTCCTGAAGTGGTTTCGTGAAGGGTACGCCGTCGATGTGAACGCGATGTGAACGCGGAATGTTTTGTTCGCGACCCACGCCGCGGGTCAGTTCCCGCCGATCGACTTGGGCTTGGAGTCCAGGTCCAGGTTGTTGCCGCAGGGGCGTGGGGTGTCCGCCCACTGGCCGGTCGGATCGTCGCCGCGACAGATGATCGAATCCATCGCCCAGCTGGGGTCGATGGGTCGAACTTCGGGCGGACAGTAGCGAAGCGTGAGCCCGGCCCGGCGATTCGGCGAGCGGTTCGGCTCGGATCCGTGCACGATCATGTCGGCGTGCAGCGATATCTGCCCCGGGCGGAGTTCGAGTGAGACCGGGTCGGCCCATTCGCTTCGCACGTCGATCTCCTGGCTGAGGACCGCGTCCTTGCTGGTTTTCTTCCACTCGATGTGCCCGATGTTGTGCGTGCGCGGGATCACCTGCATCGCGGAGTTCTCGCGCGTGACGTTGTCTATCGCGAGCCAGACGGTGACGGTGCGCGCCGGGGTGAGCGGCCAGTACGAGGCGTCCTGATGCCAAGGCACAGCGCGGGGATCGTTGGGCTGCTTCACGAAGTAGTGCGTGGCCCAGCAGATGATGTTCGGTCCAACAATATCCTCCACCAGGTCCAGGATCCTGGGATCCTTGGCAAGGTCGTATATGCCCTCGCACCGTCCCTGGTAGCAGTTGAGCGAGTAGCTGTCGCGACCGTCGGCGCGTGTCTTCATCTCGGCGAGCAGGTACTCCAGATACGCGCGGTTGCGCTCGGCCTCCGCGTCGCCAAAGACCGGGAACGGGTGCACGAAGCCGAGCTCGTTGTACTGAGAAATCTGGTCCGCGGTCAGCGACCGCGGATTCGGGTTATCGACCTGTTTGAAGTCGAGTACCGAGTCCTTTCGTGGTGCCGGCATTGTTCCTCCTCGCTGCAATATCTGACAATAGCACAAAGGAATTCTATAGTCATTCGTGAGAAGATTCTGTACGATCGTGACGGTCGACGGTCCGGTAGGTGGTGACCCCGCCCTCGTAGGCGAGTTCGATCACGCGTGCGTCGGGACCGAACAGGCGGAAACGGACGTCCCACTCCTGCGGCCACGCGGGCAGGAACACGGGTTCGCCCTCTTCGCCCTGGAGCAGCATCCGCTGCAGCGTGAGCGCGAGCACCGACGAGTGATCCATGTCCGGAACCCAGTCGTAATTCGGGCCCCAGAACCCCGGGTAGCGATTACCGGGATTCGAGCAGCCCAGCTGAAGCTCCATCCGTTCGACCGCGTCCGCAGAGAGTCCGAGCATCGCTGCGTGTATCGGGTCTTGCTTCCATCCGAATACCTCGCGCTCCTCGCGCGTCCGGTAGGTGAAGCGCCCCGCCTCCAGATCGGGCTTACCGACACCGAACAGCCGGTAGGGAAACACCGTGTAGAGCTCCGGGTTCTCGCTGTTCGCCTTGTTGTTGTACTCGTGCGCAGGAAGGATTCGCTCGGTCTTGCGCCACGTGTCGATTCGTCGTGGAATCGGAGCGAGCGAACCGGCTAAAGCGCGCCACCCGCGACGCAGCTCGTCGTCTCCCGCGCCAAGCCGGTCGAGTCGGTCGGACACGAAACGGATGCCGGCAAGCTCCGGTGTCGGGTCAACCGCCGTGTGCCAGGTCTCAAGAGAGGCCGCCGGCGCGATCTGCACCGTTCCGTCGGGGGACCGCGACGGGTAGTGCTCCTGGTAGAAGCGGAGCACCTCACGGATGATCGGGACGAGGTAGCGGCTGTGTATCTCTTCGCCGCGCGTGTAGCTGTACCAGTCGATCAGGAACGTCGACAGCTCGAGCGCGCCCTGCCAGTAGTGCCTGACGTACGGGTTCGCGACGTGCTCGACCGGAACGCCGTCTCGGTTGAGACCGTAGTCGTTCGGGCGGAAGGTCCCCCACGCGGTCATCGTCTCCGGGAAGCACGACCCGCCGTGACCCCAGTAGCGCCGACACCGTTCCCGATGCACGGGCAGGGTCCGCAGAAAGAGCTCGGCGAACGGGCGGATGCTGTCGAAGCTGCCCATCGCCAGGAGTCCCCAATATATGAGTCGCGTGTTCTGAAACCAGTACGGCCCGCCCCAGCGACGATAGTCGGGATCCCACGAGTGATCCCCGTCGCTGCCTTCCATCGTCAGGACCGATCCGTTGAACTTCAGCGGGTACGGCCCGCTACCGCCAAGCGCAACGATGTACTGGTTGCGACGGTAAGCGGCGCTCGCGCGGTCGGCGGCATCCGAGCCGGTCGCGCGTACCCACGATCGGGCCCAGTACGTCTGCCACCACCGTTCGTGGCGCGTGCGCGCGCGCTCCATGTCGAGCGCCAGAAATGCATCACGAACCTGGTTTGCTCGCCTGGTCCAGCTGGTCGCATCGCCGCACTGTTCGGTCACCAGCGACACGCAGTAGCGCGCGCCAGCCCCGCCTGACTGCCGCAAGAGCCATGTCCGGTGGTCGTCGCGGTCGAGCGACGACTCGCGGCCATCGGTTCCGATGAGGACGCCGCTCACGCGACCGACAAGCGGGTCGTGGACGTCCTGGGCGTGCTCGAGGCCCTGGTGCGCGATCGTCGCCGGCACAACGCTTGGCCCGTTCACGTGGACCGCCGCGATCGTGGTTCCGGTCGTGAAGACCTGGTCGGCCTCCACCACGATCGGGCCGAACGCGCGCTCCTGCCCGCAGAAACTGTCGAGCTCGAAATCATCCGCGACGGTTCGCCGCTCGCGTCGCCACGGATCGGTCCACGCGGACACCGAACCCGATCCGGGGGTGGCGAACTCGGCGACGAGCACGTCGTGGTGCGCGTCGATCCACAGATCGGCGGACCATCGGAACCGCGGCGACCGGACCGATACCGTGACGGTCGCGGTGTCGGAGTCGAGCGACCACTCGAGTCCGGTTGTCAGATCGTCGAGTTCGACCGGATCGCCCACCAGAAACCACAGGCGTGCGACCTTCAGCAGCCGTCCGTTGCCGCTCCAGCTGTCGTTCGCGCCGACGAGCACGCCGATCGTTCCGTTGCGCTCGACCCAGACATTCGCGCCCCATCGACCGTTCCCGATCGGAACCGAATCTCGGCTGTCGGCGGCCGGCCGCGTCCACACCACATCGCGTTGTGCTGTCATTTCAACGCGACACCCTCTTCGGTGATGAAGATCGGCTCGATCTCTCCGTTGGGTCTATACGTGACGTAGCTGATGGAGGAATCCCGGAA
>SKVA01000427.1 GCA_007129695.1 Spirochaetaceae bacterium
AGTACGCGGTGTACGCGAACGAGCTGAGCGTGTCGGTGGTGATCGTGCTGGTAGTCGCGCTGTGGAGCCTCGCGCCGCTCGTCTGGATCGGCCTCACGTCGATCAAGCCGCTCGGCACCGAATACCGAATGCCCGTCGAATACTGGCCGGCCAATCCTACGCTCGACAACTACCGCACCGTGCTCGGCGAGCGCTTCCGGATTCAGCGCTCGGTCCTCAACAGCATTGTCGTATCGAGCGGGTCGGTTGTCGGCACGCTTATGCTGTCGACCTTGTCGGCGTACGCGATCGCTCGCCTGCGATTCCGCTACCGCACGCACACGCTCTACACGATGCAGATCGCGGGGATGATTCCGCCGATCGTCGTGATCGCGCCTACCTTCGTGCTGATGCGCTCGCTCGGCCTGATCAGGACCTACTGGGCGATGATCATCCCGAACATGGTCTACGCGGTTCCGCTGTCATCGTTTTTGATCGCAAGCTACTTCGCGAACGTTCCGTTCGAACTCGAAGACGCCGCAAAGATCGACGGCGCCGGCACGATTCGGACTATCTTTGCGATCGTGCTGCCCATTGCCGCACCGGGGATGTTCTCGGCCGGGGTCCTCGCCTTTCTTGGGTCGTGGGGTGAGTTCATGCTCGCGAACACCGTGTCGATCGGCGCCGCGAGCGTCGAGACGGTGCCGGTCGCGGTGATGAGCCTCAGCCGCGCGTTCGAGCTGCAGTGGAGCTGGGTCGCGGCCGGCACCGTCGTGACCTTGGTGCCGATCATCGTCGCCGTACTGGTTTTCCAGAGGACGATCGTCAGCGGTCTCACCGCGGGTTCGCTGAAGTAGACGTCTTCGGGACCCGCGCTACTCGGTCCTGAAGAAAGCCACCTGCCGGTGGACCGCCTCGATCCGGTCCCGGTTCTCCGTTCCCGCCTGCGAAACCGCCTTCGATGCGTCGCGAATCGCAGCGGTTTCGCGCGTGATCCGCGCGATCTCGTCGCGAAGCGACGTCGAGATCCGCTCGAGCGCGGTCATCGAATCGCCAATCCGGCCGGTGCCGCGCTCCATGTCCGACGATGACGCGCGAATCGTCGTCGAGATATCGGACAGCCGGTGCATCGCCGACAGAATCTCACCCGATCCTTGCGCGAGTTCGGACATTCCGCCGGCTATCTCTCTGAAGCTTGCCGCCGCGGCGTTCACATCCCGGCTGATCTCCTCAAATGACGAGCCGGCCGCACTGCTCGCGTCCATCGCAGCGGTTATCCGGTCGACCGATTCCTTGAGCCCGGTGGAGATCGTTCGCGAGCTCTCGGAAACGGTTTCCGAAAGCCGCCTGATCTCGTCGGCTACAACCGCGAACCCCTTTCCGTACTCGCCTGCGTGCGCCGCCTCTATCGCGGCGTTCATCGCGAGCAGATTCGTCTGGCTCGCTATCTGGTTGATCAGCTCGATCGTCTCGAGCATCGCATCGGCCGACTGGCCGACCTGACCGATCACCTCCGCGGTCGACTCGATGTACTCGCCGCCCTTTTCGGTAACCGCGCGCAGCGCCTGGCTCGATCGTTCGCGCTCCTCTGCCACGCGCGCTACGCTCCCGATCGACGCGGCCATCTCTTCGATCGCCGCGGAACTCTCGGCGACCGCGCTCGCCTGATCTACGATGAGCCCGGCCACGACGGTTATGCACGACAGAATGTCGGCGACAACTGCGGTCGCGTCGTTGACGCGGGTCGAAAGCTCCGACGATTTCGCGTCCACCTGCTCGATACTCCTGGAGATCTCATCGATCGCGGTCGCGCTCTGCGTCGCGGCATCGACGAGCGAATCGCCGGTCCGTCGCCCCGCTTCGGTGGTCTGCTGGAGGACCAGCATCGCGTCGTGGAGTCGCCGCGCGGTCGCGGTCAGCGCCGCGCTCACACCGCTGTGAACTCCGCGCTCGTCACGAGTGACGCCAAATCCCTGGGTGAGGTCGCCTTCCGCGAGCGCGGACGCGATACCGAGCACGACGTCGGGCTCTGCGCCAAGCTGCAGCATCGTCGTGCGGTACGCGAGCGACAGCAGAATCAGCGTGATGAGCATCAGCAGCGCGGCGACGATGAGCGCGATCGATCGGGCGTTCGTCGCGGCGATCCGGTCGCCGCGCGCAAAATCGACCAGCTCGCGAGCGACCAGGCCTTCGGTCTCGCGGAGTTCGGCCATCGCGGCCGAGAGCGTCGTGAACCAGTTCGCCGCGTCGGCGACCGCGTTCGCGGAACGCGCCGGAGAGCGTATCAGCGAGTCGACGAGCCGGCGAGCGGCGGTGACTGCGTGCGATTCGAGCGTGTCCAGATAGGCATCGGCGTGGTCAGGAAGCCCAGTGCGAAGGAAACGGCGCTGGAGATCGCGTTCGACGCCGGCGGCCCCTGCAACGGCAACCGCGCCCGCATTCTGAGCGTCGGAGGCGATCGCTACGAGTCCACGAAGCCGCTGCTCCGCCGTCGCTGCGTGCGCGTCGGTCAGATAGGAGAGCGCGAGCGCTCGCACCGCGACGTCGGCCCGCGACGGAACCGATGTAACGGCAAAAATCTGGTCGGCGATCGCCGACAGCGGATCGGCATACGCTGCGATTACCCGATCGGGCGCGACAGAACGTTCGTCTACGCGCGTGCGAACCACGGCGTCGATCGCGGGGTGCGCGAAATCGAGACGCACGAGCGCTTCGACGGCACGGTCGCGTTCGCCTCGCGCACGGGCCACGGCGCTCTGCGTCCACTCTCCGCCGGCGCGATCACCAAGGAGCACCGCCGCAACCGACGCGTCGCGCTCGTCGCGCATCGCCGACGCGAGCTCGGCAAGAGCCTCCGACACCACGGTAAGCTCCTCGACGACGCGGCACTCCACGACATCGCGGTGGAACCCGGCGACGACGAGCCCGATCGACGCAAGCATGCCGATCAGCGGAACGAGTACGACCCTGAGAAGCCTCGACCGAAGGGTCGGCTGCCTTCGTGCGACCACGCGCTACTGGACAGGGTACCCGCCGGCGGCGAGCTCGCTGCGGAGGGTATCCTCGGTGACCGCGGCATCGGAGGCGATGCCGACGCGAACGGTCTTGTCCGCCAGATTGACGGCGACCGATTCGACCCCGGGAACCGACTCCAGAATAACCGTCACCTTCCCCTCGCAATGCGCGCAATGCATGCCGGGTACCGTGAACTCGAAACTGTCCTGATCACTCATGGCTGCACGCTAACGGGGAACCGTGGCCGCGTCAAGCGCGCCGCATCACGATCAGCTCCGGACTCAACCCCCCGATCGTCACCCGCCTGGTATGCGTCAGTTCGAACGCGCGGAATCCCGACGCGACCGCGTCGAACACACCGCGGCGGTGGTCGATCAGGAGCGCAAGCCGACCACCCGAGCGCAATCCGTGCGCCGCGCCCGCAAGCAGGCTCTGATAGAGAAAGTGGTAGTCGATCTTCTTGCCAAGCCTCACGCCGAACGGCGGATCGGTGACGACGTAGTCGAGCGATCCGGCGTCGACGTTCGCCTTCAGTTCGTGCACGTCCAGTCGTCTGACGTCGGCCGGAAGGCCGGCTGCGCGGAGGTTATCGATCGTCCCGTGCACCGCCGATGGCTCGCGATCGCTCGCGCGTAGCGCAGGAACCGGAACCCCGATGTCCTTCGCGACCCCACCCGCCTCCAGAAGGATCGTACCGGCGCCGCAGAACGGGTCCATCAGCGGACCGGGGTGCATCGTGTATCCGGCAAGCCGCAGCATGCCGTACGCGACCGGCGTCCTAAGGGTGATCCGCGGATGAAACCGCCACGCGTGCCGTCGGTCCATACCCTTTCGACCCGAAAGCTGATACCCGACCATCGCCATCGGTCCCACGACGTCGACGGCAACGTTCAGATCGGGCCGTTCGAGGTCGACCGCGCAGCCGTAGCGATCGTGGAGCAGCCCTCCGATCGCGCGCTCGACGTCGGGGCTCTGGAACGCGTGCGTACCGCACCGGTGACACGTCGCGCGAAAGCTGCCACCGCGGCGCGCGACCTCCGACAGCTCGGGATAGTCGATGCGCAGCGTCGCGTCAACGAGCGAGTGAAGATCGCCGCTCCAGTCGAGCTCGCCGATGTGGACGGCAAGATGATAGATCGACCGCGCGCCGCGGCGCAGACGGCTTTCGGCGATCGCGACGATCGGCGGATCGCGCGGCACGCCGTCGATCTGCCACCCGATGTACGATACGTCCGTTGACGCGGCGTCAGACGGGTTTCCGTGCATGGCCCCGACGATATCGGACAGCCGTTCGTAGCGCGTGCTCACGGAGAGTCCCGACTCGCCGAGCAGTCGCTCACCCTCCTCGATCGCGACGTCTTCGAGCCCGGGTGTCGTCGTCGCGCGGACGATCACGAACCGGCTCCGGTCAGCGGCACGAATCGAACCGGTAGTAGCGGTGCCGTCGACAGCGCTCCGGTCGCCGACTTTCGGACCATCTGAAGTTCCTGCCGGCCTCCGTCGGCGCCGACCGGAATGATCATCCGTCCGTCAACACCGAGCTGGTCGATGAGCGATTGGGGAATCGATTCTGTCGCTGCGGTCACGATGATCGCGTCGAACGGCGCGAACTCGCTCCATCCGTCCCGACCGTCGCCGACCTTCGTCCGTATACACCGGTAGCCGAGCTCATCGAGGAGCGCGCGCGCGCGTTCGGCGAGCGACGGTATGATCTCGACCGAGAACACCTGGGTACACAGCTCGCCAAGGATCGCTGTCTGGTACCCGCTGCCGGTGCCGATCTCGAGCACCCTGTCGCACGCGCGCAGATCGAGTTCCTGCGTCATGTACGCGACGATGTACGGCTGCGATATCGTCTGCCCGCGGCCGATCGGAAGCGGGCGGTTGTCGTACGCGGCCGCGCGCGACTCATCGGGCACGAACCGCTCGCGCGGCACCGCGTCGATCGCCGCGAGGACGCGCGGGCTCGTGATCCCCTGGTTCTTCAGGTAGTCGAGCTTCACCGAGCGTCCACCGCGGTCGGTTCGGTACGGGTCGCGAACCATCGGCCGATCACCGATTCGGCCGACGCGTAGTCGTGCGTCCGGTTGAGCTCGTCGCGGAGCGTCGGATCGGCGAAGCCCTGCAGGTAGATCTTGTAGAACTTCTTCAGGATTTCGTAGTTGCGCGTCGCGCCCCAGACCTCGCGGTAGAGCGCCACGTGCTCGCAGAGCATCGCGACCTTGTCGCTGTCCGACAGGCCGGCGAACCCGGTCCGCGCCGGATCGATCGCGAACAGAAACGGGTCAGAAAACACGCCGCGTCCGACGAGCACCCCGTCGAGCGCGTAACGCGCGCACCGCGAATCGATCTCATCGCGGCTCATCACGTCGCCGTTCCCGAGCACCGCGGTGTCGACGCGCATCGCGCGCGCGATCCGCGCGGCGCGAGCGATCTCTTCCCACTGGACCGGCCCTTCGCTCTCCTGCATCGCGGTTCGTCCGTGGAGTGTCAGCGCGTCTATCCCCTGACACAGCAGGTGCCCCACCCATTCTTCGGTCTCGACGCGATCGTAGCCGATCCGCGTCTTCACGCTGACCGGCAGACCGCCCGTCTTCGCCGCGTCGATCAGCTCGCCGGCGAGCAAGGGATTGCGGATCAGCGCGGAGCACGCCCCGCTCCTTCGGATCTTCGGGACGGGACACCCCATGTTGATGTCGATCGCGTCGAACCCCAGATCGCGCAGCCGCAGCGACGCGCGCGCGTACTGCTCGGGGTCGTTACCCCAGATCTGCGCTGCAATAGGTTTTTCAGTCGGAGAATGGACGAGTCGAGGAGTCAGCCCCGGTCGCTTGCCGCGCGGTTCGACGACGAGTCCCGCGTGGATGAACTCGGTGAACACGATATCGGGCCGTCCCCACCGAATGATAAGCCGGCGGAACACGGTATCGGTGACGTCTTCCATCGGCGCGAGGCCGTGAATCGGCCGTGGGAGATCGCGCCACACGTTTGGCATAGTCGAAAGCTTCGCGGTTAGAAGTGGCGACGACGCAGTCAAAGGCGCCGCGACGTCGCTGGATCAAGAAGACGACCAGCCCTACTCTACGAAGATCGCGTCCGCGACGCACTCACCGGCAACTTCACGCACGGCATCCTCGAACTCAGCCGGCACTTCCGGCGTCTTCACCTCGGCGACATCGTCGCCCATCTCGAAAACCTCCGGCACCGTGTCGGTGCAGAGCATGCACGCGGTGCACAGCTCCGGATCAACTCTAACTTTCATCGCTATCCTCCGCCGCGATGCTACCCCGCCGCGGCCGAGCGGTCAAGGAGCCCCGACGGTCGTCCGGCTGTCGGCGTACAGATCGCGATACTGCTGCGGAGTGGTTCCCTCGAACCGCCTGAACGCGCGAATCAGCCCGTTCGCGTTGGAGAAGCCGGTCTCTTCGGCCACACGCCTGACCGACGGGTCGGACTCGGCCAAGAGCGCTTTCGCGCGTTCGACACGACATCGGGTCAGGTACTCGGCTATCCCGTAGCCGGTCTGCTCCTTGAAGAAACGCGTAAGGTACGCCGGGTTCATCGACAGCGCGGCGGCGATCCCGGCGGTGCAGAGCGCCGGATCACGGTAGTTGTCGTCAAGGTAGGCCGCAACCCGATCGCGGAGCGCGTCGTTGTGACTCTTCTTGTTGCTGTTCACGTAGTCGCAGACCGATCCGATGATGTCGCGCATCACCGTGCGAATGCTCTCCGCGGTGTCGCACGCGAGGAGCCGCTTCACCGGGCGAACATCGTCCCAGAAGCCGCCGTGCCGGTCGTCGGTGATGCTCGCGAGCGTCTTGATCATCGTGCTGACCAGATCGAAGACCAGGCACTTGGCCATTTCGACGCTGATTTCGTTGCGCTCGAAGTTCGCGGCGTAGATGTCGTCGAGCGACGCGATCGCGGTGGCAGCATCGCCGCAACGCACCGAGTTCATGAACGACTGCTCCAGGTCCATCGGGTAGTAGAAAGAGCGCTTCGGCGATTCGAGCGCCTTGTGGACGATCACATCGCCGGTTCCCTGGACCAGCCGGTACTCGTAGGCCGCGCGAACCTCGCGGTAGAGCCGCGGCAGATCCGACAGCGATGCGGTGCGGCTTCCGGCGACGACGGTCGCGATCAGCCCGTACCGGTCGCGAAGCGTGCCGAGCGCCGCGCGCGCCGCGTCAAGGAACTCCCCCCGCAGCGTCCCGTCGTCAAGAACCGTTATCTCCGGTCCCGGCTCGCGATCGGCCGCGCGCGGGAACGACACGATGAACGCGGGCATCGAATCCAGGTCAAACGGCACGATCGTGCGGATCTGCGACAGCGAGTCGACGAAGACGGCTTCGACCGCCGCGTGCGCGGTGCTCCGCCGCTCGTCATCTGCGGCGGACTCGGGATCGGCTCCCTCAACAACGACCGCGATCAGCCCGTACGTGACCGCGTCGATCGGTACCCCGACGGTCTCCAGCCGCCCGGCGACGTCGGCGGTGAGCTCGATCGACCCGTGCGCGAGCTGCGCGAGCGTGTACGATCGCAGCTCGCGATCGTGCATCGTCCGCTGCGCGGACACCGACTCTTCGATGAAGCGCCACTCGTCGGCCGGGCGCACATCGGCAGACCCGCCAAGCGAGGTGACCAGTCGCCGGACGGGATGGTAGCGGAGCACCGTCTGGTAGTACGCGCTGAGGAGTCCGACAACCAGACAGACGATCAGTCCGATCAGCGATATCCTGATCAGCACCGCCGACCGTTCGGCGACGCGCGACTCGGGTACCGCGGTGAGATAGGTCCAGTCGCGCGCGTACGACGCGTGCGTGTCCATGATGTAGCGGATTCCGTCTATCGTCTGCCCGAACTGCGCGCCGGCGCGGATCAAGGCCTTCATGTCGTCGCTGATGACGACGCTCTTCGTTCCCAGGATCGGGTCGAGATCCGCGTCAAGGATCAGCCCGAACCCGTCGCTGACCAGATAGTTGCGCTCGATAGGAGCCAGAAAGAGATCGGTGTCAAGGAGCACGACGAGCGTCGCCGGCGCCGAATCGACGACCAGCTCCGGGATCGAATGGATCAACGCGACGCGATTCGCGGGCCGGCCGCGTGCTGTGACCGCCGGCAACACCGTGAACTTGCGTTTGTGGTACTGATTGAGCAGTGCGTGCCACGACTCGAAGTCGATGCCGTCGACATCGTGCATCAGATCGAAGTGAATGTCGGCCGACCGTACCCCGTCGGGCGCGATCACCAGGTCCAAGTTGCGCAGGTACACGTAAAACGCTGAGATACGGCGGTTCGCGAACCGGTAGACGCCGAACTCGCGGTAGAGACTGTAGAGCGTGAAGTAGTGCACGTCGAGCAGAGGATGCGTCAGGTTCGCCGCGGTGATCGTCCGGGGAGCCTCGGAGACCTGCCAGGAGAGTCGTTCCGCGTCTTCAAGCACGCCGTCGATGGTTCTACCCACCTCCGCGATCACCAGATCGTTCGCGCGGTGAGACTCGTGCGTGACCAGTCTGTTCGCCTGGAAGTAGATCACGATGCCAACCGTGATCGGGACCAGCAGGACCACGACGTAGGAGACCAGCCAGCGGTAGAACACCGCACCGTGCGGAGTACGCTCGCGCTTCACATCGATCATTATACCACGGCCGCGCACCCGGAGGCGAACTCCCCTATTGGAGGATCAGCCCTTCAGCGAACCGATCATCACGCCCTTCACGAAGTACTTCTGCAGGAAGGGGTAGACGCAGAGGATCGGGATCGTCGCGACCATCGCCGTCGCGTACTTGATGCTGTCGGCGATCTGTTCCGAGTCGGTCGCGGTCACCGAACCACCCATCATCTCTGATACCGTTCCCATCACCAGGATCTCACGAAGGACGAGCGCGAGCGGGTAGAGCGCGCGATTGCGGATGAACACCATCGCCCAGAAATAGCCGTTCCAGCGAGTCACGCCGTAGAAGAGCACCATCGTCGCGACGACCGGCTTCGCTACCGGCATGATGATCCGGAATAGCACCACGAAGTCGTTCGCGCCGTCCATCTTCGCCGACTCCTCCAGGCTGTCGGGGATGCCCTGGAAGTAGGTCCGCATGATGATCAGGTTGAACGCGCTGATCGCGAAGGTCAGGATCAGCGACCACAGCGAATTGTAGAGCCCGAGCGCGCGAACCTGCAGAAAGAGCGGGATCATCCCCCCCTGGAAGAACATCGTAAAGATGATCATGAACATGAACGGCTTCTGCCAGAAGACGTTCTTGCGCGACGCAACGTACGCTCCCATCGCGGTGAGGATCACGTTCAGAGCGGTGCCCACGCCGACCATGAAGAGCGTGTTCCGGTAGCCGGTCCAGATGTTGCGGTTGCGGAAGACCGCGCGGTACGCGGCCAGGTCGAAGCCCTGCGGCCAGAATATGAGCCCCTGATGCGCCATCAGCCGGAACCCGTTCGAGAACGACGCAGCCGCAATGTGGATCAACGGATACACCGTGAGCACCGTCACGAACACCAAGAGCGCATGGTTGATGACGTCGAAAGTGGTTCCCGTTATCGTTGCCTTGTACTTCATGCGCCCCTCCTAGAACAGCGACGTCTGCTTCATGCGCGTCGAAATCCAGTTTGCGGTCAGCAGGAACGTGAAGTTCGCGACCGAGTTGAACAGCCCGACCGCGGTGCTGTAGCTCCATGCCAGATCTATGAGCCCGCGGCGGTAGACGAAGGTGCTGATCACGTCGGCGGTCTCATAGATTCCCGGGTTGTACAGCAGGATGATCTTCTCGTAGCCGACGGTCATCAGGTTACCCATCCGCAGAATCAGCAGGATGATGATTGTCGGCGCGATCGACGGTAGCGTGATGTGCCACAGCTTGTGAGCGCGATTCGCGCCATCGATCGTTGCCGCCTCGTAAAGCCCGGGATCGATGGACGTGAGCGCCGCAAGGTAGATGATAGTGCCCCACCCGACCTGCTGCCAGATCTCCGATATCACGTAGAGCGGGACGAAGTGGCCGGGCCGCTGGAGCATGTTCACGCGCTGTCCGCCCAACGAAGCGACGACGTCGTTGATCACGCCGCGGGTCTGCGTGAAGTCGATGATCATCCCGGCGATCACGACGACCGAGATGAAGTACGGGATGTATGTGAGGCTCTGGACGGTGCGCTTGAACGTGGAGCTTCGCACTTCGTTCAGCAGGAGCGCCAGGAGTATCGGAGCAGGGAACCCCCAGACCAGATTCGAGAGGCTGATCACGACGGTGTTCCGCAGCACCCGCCAGAAGTAGAATGACTGGAAGAAGTCGCTGAAGTGCTGGAATCCGACCCAGGGACTGCCCATGATCCCCTGCGCGGGACTGAACTGTTTGAACGAGATGATCGCGCCGTACATCGGCATGTAGTGAAAGAGCACGTAGAAGACAACAACCGGAAGGGCCATCAGGTAGACGTACTTGTTCCTGATGAAGTCCTTCCGGAGGTTGACTCGAACCCGTCCGCGATTCGTAAGCACTGACGGCGCGCTCGTTGTGATGTCGGCCATCTGACCTCCTCGTCTGTCGCGGTCGCACCGTCGGTACGACCGCGCACGAACTGCAAAATAGCCGGGACGGCGGCCCGTCCCGGCATCAGACATAATCGACTATCGGCGAAACACTATCGCGCGTTGAACCGGTCGAGCGCGGCCTGACGGATCGCGATCGCCTCTTCGATTCCCATTCGCCGCAGCTGCGCGCGGTACTGGTCGAAGTTCGACAGCGGCTCGTCGCCGACGATGAAGCGCACGAACATCTCATCCGCGTACGTGTTCACCTCGGTCATGATCGCAGACAGCCGCTGGCTCTCCTGCGGGGTCGGTGTGACCGGCGGCATGATGTTGTTCTCCGCGTCGGTCCGGAACCACTTGTCGAGCGCGTCGCGCTGCTGGTCGCGGCCAAGATACTGAACGATGTAGCGCTCATCCTGCACGATCGGCCCGCTGTAGACCGCTCGCGTGTACATGCCGAGCGCCGGAGCGACGCCCCAGTCGGCATTGTTCATGATGATGTCAGTGTACTGCGGGAAGCCGTCGACCATGTTGTAGCTCTCGCCTTCGATACCGAAGTTGAAGAGCATGTGACCTTCGGGTCCGTACGCGAAGTCGGCCCACTCGGCGACCAGTTCGGGATTGCGCGCTGCAGACGTGATACCAAGGCCCTGGCCCGGCAACGGGAAGTCGCGCTGACCACTGAACGGGGTCTGGCCACGCTGGAGCACCGGGTATGGTGCCGCGACGATGTCGAAGCTCGGGTCGTCGCGCTTGGCGTCAAGGAACACGCCGATATTGCTGCCGGTGTAACCCAGGAACGCGCCGGCGCGGTCATTCAGAACCTTCGCGTTGAACGTGCCAAGGTCGTTCGTTATGAACTCAGGATCGAGCAGCCCGTTCGCGTACCAGCGCCGGAACACTTCCAGGAAGTCGCGGTAGGCAGGCTCGTACTGCCCGAACTTGACCACGCCGTCCTCACGGTAGAAGTCCATCCGGATTCCGAACGCGCTGACCCAGGCCGGGCCGGTCTTCACCTGACGGCCGCCGCTCTGGAACGACGTCATCGTCAGCGGTCCCTGTCCGCCGGTCTTCTGCTTGAGCGCGGTCAGCACCTTCTCCCAGTCGTCGATCGTCTCGGGAACCTCAAGGTTCAGCTCTCGCATCCAGTCCGCGCGCAGCGCTGGACCAAAGAAGACAAGCAGGCTGCCGTGTCCACGAATGAAAGGGAACATGTACTGCGTGCCCGCATCGGTCCGTGCACCGCGGTCCCAGTCGGGGTTCGCAGCCATCAGCGCGTTGAAGTTCGGAGCGCTGCGAGCGATCACATCGTTGAGCTCAATCAGCACGCCGTCGTCGAGCGCTTTCTGAGGTCCACCCGGGTATCCAGTCCAGCCCCGGTAGATCGCATCGGGCAGATCGTCGGCGGCGATCATAAGGTTGAAGAACTCCTGGTCTCCGCCTGCCGGCGGGTGTACCCACTCGACCTCAATCCCGGTCCGTCGTGTGACCTCCTGGTACAGCGGCGTCCCATTCAGGTCGCTCACGAGCGTCGCGATATTCTCCCACAATCCGACGTACACGCTGATCCGCCGCGGTGCGGTCGCAGCCTGTTGCTGAGATCCGGCGGCGGGCAGGATCATCGCGACCGCGACGATCAGTGCCATGAAGAGCAATGCTCTTTTCATCGAATGCCTCCCTTACGGAAATAGTCGGGCTCAAGCCCGCGGTCAGTATTGGGGCACTCTGCGGATCTGTAAACGACCACTATTGTACCATCGTTATCAAAATCGCAGAATCGAACGCCCGCTTTCGTACCACTGTAATCACTTTCATAGAAACACGTCTCGGAAGACCAGGCGCGTTCGGCGCGGCGCGACCGATCGTCACCACCCCCGGTACGGCAACAGGTAGAGCGGCTCGCCGCGGTGGCGGGTGAACAGATTGAGCAATGCGCGCGCGTAGGCGATCTCGCTTCCGACCAGCGCGTCGACCAGAGAGAGCTCGGGCACGACCAGGGTCGCGAGTTCAGACACGATCGAAACGGGAATCGGCCCAGGAACAACCTCGACGATCTCCAGATTCGACGTTGACAGGAGCGCTCGCATCACGGCGAGGCTCTCGGCGAACCCTCCGAGCGAGTCGATCAGACCGTGCTCTATCGCCTGGGTGCCCGTCCAGATCCGCCCTCGAGCGACCGCGTGGACGTCGTCGGTCGACATACCGCGGGAATCGGCCACGACCGCGACGAACCGGTCGTAGGTCGCGGCGATCGTCGCGTTCAGCGCGGCCTCCTCAACCGGCGTTGGTGGTCTGAACGCAGACGGAAAGTCGGCGCGGGGCGTCGTGCGGATCGTCGCTGAGCCGATCTCAAATCGTTCCAGAAGCCCGTCCACGGTCAGAAACCCGCCGACAACGCCGATCGAACCGGTTATGGTCGCGGGAGACGCAACGATGTGCGTCGCCGGAGCGGCGATGTAGTACCCTCCCGACGCAGCGGTCGATCCCATCGACACGACGACCGGCTTGCCCGACTCGACGGTACGCGCGACCTCGCGCGCGATCGTGTCCGACGCGATCGCCGACCCTCCGCCTGAATCGATCCGCAGCACGATGCCGCGGACGAACGGGTCGTCGCGCGCGTCGCGGATCGCGCTGGCCATCGTGTCCGCCCCGATCATCCGGCCACGCACGCCGTCTCCGGTCACGATCATCCCGGTCGCGTAGATCAGCGCGACACGCGAACGCTGCGCGGGAGCCCAGTCGTAGACCATCTCCGCAACCGACGGCGGACCGACGCGTCTGGTCCCGGGATGCGCTTCTGCGACGAACTCCCAGATCTCGTCGGGATACGCGAGCACGTCCACGACGCCGGCCGCAAGTGCGTCGGAGGCAACCAGGTACGGTCCATCGGCGACGGTACGCGACGACTCGCCGACAAGGCGGCCCGATCGTCCGTCGATCAGGCCGAGGTAGGTGTCGTGGAGGCTCTCTCCTACGGCCGTGAGCATCACACGCTCGGCGTCGGGCATCTCACGCTCGGACAGCGGCGCGTTCGCGGTCTTGAACTCGTGGCTGGGATAGCTGTAGAAGCGCAGACCGTAGCGTTCGAGTAGTCCACCTAAGTAGAGCCCCTGGTACGCGTAGCCGCGCGCGTCAACGCTACCGAGTGGGTGAAGCAGGATCGCGTCTCCGGTCGCAGCGGCGAGCGCGTAATCCAGGCGCGATATCGAGTCGTAGTAGTAGTAGATCCGCTTTCCGGACGAGCGAAGCGCATCGAGCGCAGTACGGAGTTCCAGAAGGTCGGCGAACCCGGCCGGCACCGAGCGGTTGACCAGGACGATCGCGGCCACCGCCGGATCATCGCGCAGCCGCGCAAGGTCGTCCAGAACCTGGACGAGCGACATCGACTGCGCGAACGGGACGACGGAGGGCACGCCGACGATGCGATCGGTCCGGTCGTAGTCGACGACAACGGGAAGCGCCGCCGCGAAGATGGAGCGACGCGGACGCGCCGCCAGAAAGAGAGATGAACGCAATACCGTCGACGCGGCGGGCGCGTACGAGGTACCGACCTCGATCTGCCTGGTATTGACTGCGAGCCGGACCGACAGCCCGCTGCGCGGCGAGTATCCGGCGGACACTCTCACGCCGTCGACGGGCTCGATCTCCGCGGAGAGCCCGCCGAACGAGACGCGCTCGCGGTAATCCCACGCCGCGTCGGCGCCGACCGTCAATCGCGAACCGAGCCAAGGCGAGGCTCCGAAGGGGCGAACGCCGATTCCGAGCTCCATCTGCCCTTCATCGCCGAACGCACCGCGCGCTACGGCCCCGATCGCCAACGAACGACTGACGCGCGACAGCACTCCCAGGTCGAGCGTTCCGGCACGAAACGACCCGGACTGCCAGGTCCACGCCGAACCGACCGACAGCGCGGGGCCGAAGCCGGATGCGCCGGCAAGGCGATGCTCGACCGAACCGGCCGACCACTGCGCGACGTACGCGAGTCCGGGTGCGTTTACAAAGAGGGCCGGATCCGCCGGAGGATACGCGACTCCTACGTCGACCGCCACGCCGGTCGCGTTTCCGATCGCGAGCGCCGCCGGGTTGACAACCGCGGAAAACGGCCCGTCGTGGACCGCGACGCCGGTCCACGACGCATCGGCCCCTGCGCTCCCGATCATCATGGTCATACCCGTGACAATCGCGATCGCTCGCACACCGGCAAACCGTCGTACCAAGGAAAACCGTCCACGCATCTGCACCCCCGGGTCAACAAGTATCACAGATTGCCGGCTGTTCGGCTATCGCTGCTTGCGATCAGGCAACGTAGAGACTAATGTCAGAGACGATCCCGCTCTGAGGAGCGGCAGGCGCAGAGATGGGCAACCTGGAGGTGGCCGTGGTGGAGACTGATAGCGCAATCCCGCGCTGGCGCGGGTTCAACCTGCTCGAGATGTTCACCACAGGGAGCAGCGGCGTCTTCGCTGAGGACGATTTCCGCTGGATCAGCGAGTGGGGGTTCGACTTCGTGCGGATTCCGGCGTGCTACACGCTCTGGACGGTCGGAGACGACCCGTACGCGGTATCGGGGGAAGGACTCGAGAGGATCGATCGCGTCATCGAGCTCGGAGGTCGCTACGGGCTGCACGTGTCGTTCAACTTCCATCGCGGTCCGGGCTACTCGGTCAACGACGAGCGGATCGAGCCGTTCAACCTGTGGAAGGATCAGGAAGCGCTCGACGCATTCTGCTATCACTGGGAACTCCTGGCCCGGCGCTACGTCGGGATCCCGTCCGCAAGACTGAGCTTCGATCTGGTGAACGAGCCGCCCGACCCGGCTCACGGTCGGCTCCCGCACTACCCTATGGACCGTACCGACCACGAGCGGGTCGTCAGGGCGGCCGTCGCGACGATACGGGCAAGCGATCCCGATCGGCTGATCATCGCCGACGGGATGGGCTACGGACGGATCGCATCGCCCGAACTCGCAGACACCGGCATCGCGCAGAGCTGCCGCGCGTACGACCCGATGGGCGTGAGTCACTATCGGGCGCGATGGGTCAACGGCACCGATTGGCCGCTGCCGGAGTGGCCCGGGGGCTACCACTACGGAGAGCGATGGGACCGGGCGCGGCTTGCCGCGCACTACGAGCCGTGGGTCGACCTGAAGCGGAACGGGATCGGCGTTCACTGCGGGGAGGCGGGTGCGTACAACAGCACGCCACACGACGTCGTGCTCGCCTGGTTCGAAGACGTGCTCGGGGTCCTCTCGGTGAACGGTATCGGGTACGCGCTGTGGAACTTCCGGGGCCCCTTTGGGATTCTGGACTCCGCGCGGAACGACGTCGCGTACGAGGAGTGGTACGGCCATCACCTTGACCGCGAGTATCTGGCCCTGTTGCAGCGCTACTGATGACACGGTCGGATCTTCCCGAGCGCAGACTCACCGCCGTTCTGGACTCTATCGGTGAGGCGGCCGCGCAGAACGCGCTGCTCCGCGTTCCCGACGCGGTGCTTGCGGTCGGCCTGCACTACATGAGCGATACGACTCGGGATCGAGTCCTGCGGCTCACGGGGAGCGCGAAAGCCGCGCGCGTACGCGACGCGATCGATCGGCACCGCCGGATGAAGATCGGCTACGAGCAGTACGCGCACGCGTGCGACCGCATCGCGTCGGCTCTCGATGTCTCCGGGCCCCGTCCTGCCGACGGGCACGACGGGCCGGGCCCGGGTCCGCGACGGCCGAACACCGGGTCCGCGGGCCGACCCGCCGCGTACTACCGGCCGAGCCGTCGCGGTTCGGATCGCGACCCGTAGCACCGGTCGCCGTTATCCGCTATACTCGGTCAAAATCAGTCACAACGGACTCGCTGGAGCGAACATGAAGAGAATAGGCATAATCGGGACCGGCCAGATCGCGCAGGCGCATATGAAACGGTGGGCGGAGATCGACGAGGTCGAGATCGCGATCGCGTGCGACGTGGACGAGGGATCGCTCGCACGCGCGTGCGAGCAGTTCGGG
>SKVA01000201.1 GCA_007129695.1 Spirochaetaceae bacterium
CGCCGGGTTCCGCCGGAGAGCTCGTTCCAGTAGCTGTAGTCCACGTACTTCAGGCGCGGGAGATCGTGACCATCCAGCGTGACGCGGAACCAGCGGACGTCCGCCGGGTACCCCTCGAACAGCTCGCGATTTTCGCGGTAGCCGCGAAACCGGCCCAGGACCTCGGCGCGCATCCTGTTCTCTTCGGGGGACGACGTGTCGGGCGTGTCGATGAGATCGGGAGGTGCGTGGAGCGCAGCGAGCGCGTCGGCGATCGGCTCACGCCATCGAGCGGAACGAAACTCCGTCGACAGAAAGAGCGATACCATCTCCGCCTCGGTCGCCTCTTCTACGATTCGCACGGCCGGTCGCTGTCCCGCTCAGTTACGCCGGGACGCGCGATCCTCGATCCGGACCGGGATGTAGATCCACCCGTACTGCGTGCGCGCGGTGATCGATCCGCCCATTGCGAACGCGGGAGTATCCGACCCGAGCGTATTGACCAGCATGCTCAGGCGTTGTCCCTGCGTCAGTTCCATTCCGAGGACTATCCGTCCCGTCTCACCCGCCTCGATGCGGGTTGCCTCGCTCGTCAGGAGCAGCGGATACGAGCGCTCGTTTATCTCGATGTAGCTTTCGATCTCGGTGATCGTCAGCGCGTACGTGTTCCGGTTGCGGAGGTCGATCGCGATCCGGAACGTGTCGGTGAGCGGCACGCCTTCGGTGTGACTGTAGGAAACCTCGGGCATCCGGGGAATCGGGATGGAGACCGAGCGACGGAACGCGAGCGGGCCGAAGCCGCTGTCCGCCGCCGGGTAGACCTGGCCGGAGAAGGTCACGCGCATGCTCTCTTCGGCAAGGACATCGACGACCCGTTCGACGATATCGCTCACCGCGATCTGGAACGGAAGCGTGATCGTCATGCGACCGCCGCCGCGCGTGCGCGGGAGATCGGCGTACGAGTCGGTGAAGAGCTCCGCATCAAAGAGGTCGACCGTGTAGTCGACCCGATCGAAGTCCATCGCCGAGTGCATCCGGTTGTGCACCACGACTTTCGCGCTGAACCGGATCACCTCCGGCGTCATCACCGTGCTCTCGAGCTCGCTCACCTCAGCGACCGGGGGCCGCTCCTCCGCAGGCGGGCGGCTTGCGCACCCCGTCGCCGCGACCAACGCGCCCGCAACGAGTAGCGCGGTCAGACCCAGCCGGAACCCTCTGATCCTCATGTCGATCTCCTCCGCTATCGGTCAGATCAGAGTGTAGCGCATGAAGGCCCCCAAACCAGCGGAATTTCTAGTTGTACTATTGAACTTTGATAGTACAATAGTTACTATACGGTCATGAGCGAACGCCAGAGCGAACGCAAACAGCGCAGAATCATCGAGGAGGCCGAACGTCACTTTCTGACACTCGGTCTGCGCGCCGCGTCGGTCGATCAGATCGCAGCCGCCGCCGGTGTGAGCAAGGTGACGCTGTACAAGCACTACGGGTCCAAAGACGACCTCTTCGTCGAGTGCGTCCGCAGGATCACGGATCGACACTTTCTGGAGCTCGAGGCGGCGGTCGCCGACCAGACGAGTGCGGCGGACAGGCTCGCCGCGGTCTTCGCGCACAACATCGAGTCGCGCTCCCGCTACCGACCCGCGTTCATCCGCGACATGATGGGTATTCCCCACATCTGGGACCGCGTGCGCGTGTTCCGTCAGACGAAGGCGGAAGCGCTCATCACGTCGATTCTGGAGTCGGGCATCGAGACCGGCGAGTTTCGCGATATGCACCTTGGGCACACGACACGCCTGGTCATGAGCTTCGGCGAAGCCGTGCCCCGACTCTATCCCTACGACGACCAGCAGGAGGCCGAGCGCTTCCTGCAGAGTCTCTACGGTTTTCTGACCGGTGCGCTGACGTACCGGTAGAGGAGGAGGAACGATGTATCTGGAAAGCACATTCGGGAAGGTCTACTACGAGGTCCACGGCCCGCGCCTGGGGGACGACCACGCGCCGTCGGCCGAGCCAACGCTCCTATTTGCCCACGGCGTGACGATGGATCACCGCACGTTCGAGTCGCAGGTCGACGCGCTGTCGGATCGCTACCGCGTGGTCTGCCTGGATCTGCCCGGCCACGGACGATCAGAGCCTGTCGATCCGAAGGGCCCCTACTCGAGCAGGGCGGCGAAGGTCATCAACGAGCTCCTTGACGAGCTGCAGGTGAACCGGGTCGTGCTCGTCGGGCAATCGCTCGGCAGCACGCTCTGCCAGCGCGCCGCATCGGAGTCGCCCGATCGCGTTGTCGCATCGGTGCACCTTGGCGGGTGGTCGCTCTACCCGCGGGTCACTCCCCTGTTTTCGCTCTTCACGCCGTTCGTGTCGCTTTCGATCGCGCTGTTCCCGCGCAAGCCGCTCTACGCGATGTTCGCCGCGCACAAGGCGCTCAAGCCGCACACGCAGGCGTACCTGCAGGAGCGGGCTACTGCCGCCGGAAAGAGGTTCATTCGCCTCCTGACGCTCGACATGCTCGGCGATATGATCGACGGCATAGAGCGACGCCTGGACCACCCGATGCTCATCTGCCACGGTGACCATGAAGCGGGGTTCCTTCAGCGGCACGCCCGCGCCTGGCACGCGTCGCAACCCGATAGCACGCTCGCCGTGATCGAGGACGCGAACCACATCGCGAACCAGGACAACCCATCCGGCTTCAACGAACGGCTCACGGCGTTCCTGGACTCGCACACGCGCGTAGAACAGCTTCACGCTACGGGTGCGGCTTCACGATAGACGCAACCCGCAATCCGCGGAGCGAATCGGTGGGCGCTACCGCTCGCCGTAGCGGTCATCGTCGGTGTCGCCGGCGGCCTTCCCGGTCCGGCGCCGGCTACCCGGCCGCGAGCATGTAGACCGACACGTGCGACCGCGACTCTGCGGTGAACTCGGCGCCGGTCCAGTCCGCGTGCCGGTTTTCCAGAGAGAACCCGGCGAGCTCGGCCATGAGGTCGAGCTCTGCGGGCCAGATGTAGCGGTGCGGGGTGCGGGAGAGCGTAGCCTGCCTGCTGTCGTCGAACCGGAAGTGATGCGACACGACGCGCTGATGGAGGACGTCGTACGTGTCCAGGCCGACGTAGCCCGGCTCGTTCGCGAAGACCACCGCATCCTGACCGGGCGGCAGCTTGCGAAGCTCGGGCACCCAGAGCTCGACGACGAATCGACCCCCGGCGCTCAGATGGCGTGCGGCGTTGCGGAAACAGGCGATCTGCTCGGCCTGTGTGAGCAGGTTCGAGATCGTGTTGTAGACCAGGTAGACCAGCGCAAAGGCGCCCGGCGCGCGCGCGCTCGTCATGTCTCCTCGCACCACGGGGAGCGACGTTTCGTCCGCCTTTCGTCGTAGCTCTTCGATCATCGGTTGAGAGAGCTCGATACCCGTGACCGGTACGCCCCGCTCTGCGAGCGGAATCGCAACGCGTCCGGTCCCGACCGCGAACTCGAGCGCGCGGCCGCCGGCGGCAAGCCCGGCAAGACGAGTCACCGTCGGATCGAGCACTTGCGGTGAGAACATTCCGACGCCCGGTGTATCGTAGGTTCGCGCCGCTTCATCATCCCAGATGTCTGCGAGATCCATCTCCCGAGTATAGGGGTCCTACCGGCCCACGCGCAAGATCACCGCCGACCGGGCGATCGGCCAGCGTAGAGTTCGTCGGTTCGTGCCGCCATGATGAAGTCGTTGGTGTGCAGGCCACCGATCTTGTGCGTCCACCAGTCGACGGTTACCGAACCCCACCGGGTTACGATACGGGGATGGTGGCCCTGCTCCTCTGCAATGCGGCCAACTTCGACCGTAAATTCCATAGCCGGCTGGAAGCCCTTGAAAGCGAACACCCTGCGAAGCCGAGCAGTTGCGCTGCGCTCCACGAGCCTCCATTCGTTGCTGATCAACCCCATCAGCGCGTCGATCCTGCCCTGCTCGAGCGCCGGCTCGTCGCCACGGCACGGGGCGCACTGTTCCCTCGAGAGTTCGCTCATGCTCTCTAAAGTATTCCGTCGGCAGCGATCGGCAAAGTAGAGCGGGTGTCACTCGCTTCTGAGCCAACCCCAAGCCGTCAGCATGAAGTCCGCGGTGCGGGACGCGTGACGGCTACGGATGATCTGTCGCCAGGGTTCGTTAGCGCACAGACCGCCGATGGTGAGCGCAGTACGTTGCACAAGAGCTTGGGGTGCGAATGCGAACTCTCGAGCGCCAGAGGATCTACTGCCAGGAGGGCATCATGAACAAGGACCAGGTGAAGGGTCGCGTCGACCAGGCGAAGGGCGACGCGAAGAAGGCGGTTGGCACAGTGCTGGACGACAAGGAAATGCAGCGAGACGGAAAGGTCCAAAAAGCCGTCGGCAAGGTGCAGGCCAAGTACGGCGACGCCAAGGAAAAGATCAAACGGTAGCCACGGTCCCCGCCGCGTCGCGGCGGGACTCCTCCCCCGAACTTGAGCGTCTCAGAGGAAATCTGTGAAGCCGGCAGTTCTCGCTGCCTACTTCGCCCGACGCGATGACGCCCGAAGGGCGTTGCAGCTGCTCAGGCGCAAGCGAATTCGCGGCGCCGCGGTCGTTCATAAGAGTGACACCGGCCGGATCGAATCCCACGGTCGGGCACTCGGTGGAGCCGGCCTGCGCCGGCTGATCGCGAGCCACTCGCGATGGCTGGCGAGCGATGAGTCGGTCGTCCTTCTGCGGGCACCGATCACGGCGCTCCGGCGACCGGGCGCGCTCCTGCAGGAGTTCGGTGAGATTCCGCCTGCGATCTTCGTACTCAACCCGAAGCGCGCAGGTCCGATCGAGGGGTCCGAACACCCGGCAATCCCACTTCCCCTCGCCGAGATCGAGC
>SKVA01000231.1 GCA_007129695.1 Spirochaetaceae bacterium
AGGTTTTCTGGAAGGGCGACGAGTACCGCGCGTCGCGGATCACGATCGACCTGGCCAACGACGAGATCGAGTTCGTCGGCGACGTTCGTGCAACCGTGCGGACGACCGAGCGCGAGGAGCGATCGGATGAATGACGACGCACAACCCGGCACAGACCCCGGCGTCCGGCTCACCGCCGCGAACCTGACCAAGAGCTACGGCCGCAAGCTGGTCGTCCGCGGCGTCAGCTTCGAGATGCACGAGGGAGAGATCGTCGGCTTCCTGGGTCCCAATGGCGCAGGAAAGACGACGTGCTTCTACATGATCGTCGGCTTCATCCGGCCAAACGGCGGCCGGATCTATCTGTCGGGCCGAGACATCACGCGCAGACCGATGTACCAGCGTGCGCGAGCCGGCATCTCGTACCTACCGCAGGAACCGAGCGTGTTCCGCAAGTTGACGGTCGAGCAAAACATCAAGGCGGTGCTCGAGACGCGCCGCGACCTCACTCGCGCGCAGAAGCGACAGACGCTGGAGGAGCTCCTTGAGGAGCTCGGCATAGAGCACAAGCGCAAGCAGCGCGCGTACACGCTTTCAGGCGGCGAACGGCGTCGGACCGAGATCGCGCGGTCGCTCGCGATCCGACCGCGGTTTCTGCTGCTCGACGAGCCGTTCGCGGGCATCGACCCGATCGCGGTCTACGAGATCAAGCAGATCGTCGCGAAACTCAGCGCGAAGGGGATCGGCGTGCTGATCACCGACCACAACGTGCGTGACACGCTCGAGATCACGCACCGTTCGTATATCATCAAGGACGGCGAAATCGTCGTCGCCGGTACGCGCGAGCAGGTCATGCAGAACGAGATCGCGCGCAAGGTCTATCTGGGCGAGACGTTCACGATCTAGCGGTGGTGTCCATCGCAGGCAGCCGATGTTGACAAACCTCCGTACCGGGAACAGAATCGCGGTGGAGGTGGTTTTGCAGTACCAGCGCCCTGCCCTCGTGCAAGGTCAGCACCTGAAGATGAATCCTCAGCTGTTTCAGAGCATCCAGCTGATGGCTATGCCGATCCAGGAGCTGAAGCTGCGGATCGACGAGGAACTGCAGGCGAACCCTGCGCTTGAGGTGGTCGAGGACAACTCGACCGTTTCGATCGACGAAAGCGAGTCGAACGATACCACGGCGGAGTACGACTTTTTCGAAGACAGCTCGGATCCCGGCTACACGTCGAGCTCGTACGACGACGAAGCGAGCGAAAACAAGCGACGCTTCATGGAAGGCGCGCTGTCGACCGCCGAGTCGCTCCACGATCACCTGCTGTGGCAGCTTCGGCTGCAACCAATCTCCGACGACGAGTTTCGCGTCGGCGAAGCGCTGATCCTCAACCTGGATGACAACGGATTCCACCGCGAGCCTCTGGAGTCGTTGTTCGACGCTGCCGACGAGCGCGTCGTCGCGCGGATGATCGCGATGATCCAGAGCTTCGAGCCGCTTGGAAGCTGCGTTGCCGACTACCGCGAGAGTCTACTGGTGCAGGCGCGGGCCGACCTCAGCCGCCCCGAATGCACCGACGCGATCATCGAGCACCATCTTGAGCTCCTCGACCGCGGCAAGCACGAGGAGATCGCCCGAAAACTGAAGGCCGACGTCGACGACGTCGAAGAAGCGCGCGAGTTCATCCGTACGCTCACGCCCTTTCCGGGTCGGCTCTTCTCATCCGACCAGACGACCTACGTGGTCCCCGATCTGATGGTGGTGATGCGCGACGGGCAGTTCGTGATCATCCTCAACGACGATGAAATTCCGGTGCTTGCGGTGAGCCAGGACTTCACCGGAGTTGGTGCCGACGCCGCTGAAAAGGACGTCAAACGGTTCGTGCGCCGAAGGGTCAAGGACGCGAGCTGGTTCATCCAGTCGATACGGCAGCGTAACGACACGCTCGTCAAGACCGCGCGCGCGATCCTGGAGTTTCAGCGCGACTTCTTCCTGAAGGGTTCGAAGTACCTTGTGCCGTTGACGCTCAAGGACATCGCGTCGGAGGTGGGCGTTCACGAGGCGACGATTTCCCGTATATCCAATGGTAAGTACATTCAGACCGAGTGGGGAATCTTCGAGATCAAGTACTTCTTCACGAACTCGATTTCCGGCGCCGGTTCCTCCGGCTCGCGGTTTTCCAAGGAAGGGGTCAAGCAGATCATCAAGGAGCTTCTGGAGGAGCAATCGGGCGCGCGGGCGCTATCAGATCAGGGCATCGCGGATCTGCTCGCGACGCGGGGCATCAATCTCGCGCGGCGGACGGTGGCGAAGTACCGGAAAGAACTCGACATTTCGTCGTCGTATCGACGATAGGAGGATAGTATGGAACTGGAGATCAAGGGCGTTCACCTGGACGTGAAGGACGAGACGCGTGAGTTCATCGATGCGAAGCTCGAAAAGCTCGACTTTGCCCGCGAGTTCATCGTCGACCTGCATTTCACGCTGACGAAGGAGAACCCTGACTTCGTCGCGGAGGCGAAGCTGCACCTGCAGTGGGGCCACAACTCCGTCATCAAGGTACACGCGTACGACCTCCACGAAGCCATCCACAATCTGATCGACAAACTGGACCATAAGATCCGCAAGGAGCACGACAAGATCACCGATCACAAGTCGCCGTGAGCCGCGCCGATGAGTCGTTTCACCGTCCTGGACCTCCTGAGCCTGGATCTCAAGGAGCACAACTCGCTTGATCTCACCTGCCTGTCGGGCAGGGCCGGCCTGATCCGTGAGATTCGGATACCCGACCTCAACCGGCCCGGGCTGACGCTGAGCGGCTTCTACGAGAACTTCGGCTACGAGCGCGTGCAGATCTTTGGCCGAGGAGAGACTTCCTACCTTGTGAAGCTGCAGGAGGAGGGCAAGTCCGAGACGATCGAAGGGTTGTTCAAGGAAGACATCCCGTGCGTGATCTTCTCGCACGGTCTGTCTCCGACCGACGACTTCCGGCGCATAGCCGATCGCAGCGGCTGTCCGATTCTGCAGACCCAGCTTCCGACGTCGGAGTTCTCGTCGCGGCTGATCCGCGCGCTTGCGAACGTGTTCGCCGAGCATGTGACGATCCACGGCGTGCTGGTGGAGGTCTTCGGGATCGGTATCCTGATCATCGGGAACAGCGGGGTAGGCAAGAGCGAGGCCGCGCTCGAACTGATCGAGCGCGGGCATCGGCTGGTCGCCGACGATGCGGTGGACATCAAGTGCGTTGCGGGCAACATCCTGCTCGGAGCCGGTGCGAACAAGGCGCTCGGTCACCATATGGAGATCCGCGGGCTCGGGATCATCAACATCACGCACCTGTTTGGCGTTGGCGCGATCCGCGATAGCAAGCAGATCCAGCTCGTCGTCGAGCTCGAGACGTGGGACTCGAACAAGGAGTACGACCGGATCGGTGCCGAAGACCGGACCCGCACGATTCTGGACGTGCACGTTCCCGAACTGCTCATACCGGTGAAGCCCGGCCGCAACGTGCCGATCATTATCGAAACCGCTGCGATGAATGAGCGGCTGAAGAAGATGGGCTACTACTCCGCGAAGGAGTTCAACCAGAGCGTCCTGAAGTGGCTTGAAAGCGAGCACGCGCGCAACGCGTACCTCCGCAATAGAGATATATTCAGCAGCGACATATCCATCGAAAGCGAGCAGGAAGAGCCATGATTGAGCGCGAAGTGAAAGTGACAAATCGTGCGGGCATCCATGCCCGTCCGGCTGCGATGATCGTTCAGACCGCGAGTCGGTACAAGTCGAAGATCATGCTCGGCAAGGAACACGAGGAGATCAACGCGAAGTCGATCATGGGCATCATCACGCTTGGCGCCGGGTACGACACGGTGCTGAAGCTGACCGTTGATGGCCCGGACGAACAGGAGGCTGCCGATGCGGTCGCGGGCTTGTTCGACAGCCGGTTCCAGGAAGAGCCTGCGTAGCGTTGCGCTGGTTCTTCTGGTCGCGGCCGCGCCGGCGGTCGCGCAGTTACGGCACGATGTAACGGCGACGCGGGTCGACGACTACCTTACCGTAACCGTCGTCGCCGACGGTCTGGACGTGGGCGAGCTGCGCGCGAACCTCGACCGCGGATTCACCGCGAGAATCGAGTTCGCGATCAGGCTCGTGCGCCCCCGCCCGGCACCGTTCGGTTTCCTTGGGTACGAACTGGTCCATGAGTTCAGACCCCATTACGAGGTTCGCTACGATCCGTTCTTCCGGCGCACGGTGATCACCGCCGAAGATGGCGCGTTGTACTCGTTCACCGAAGAAGCCGACCTGTTGCGCTTCCTGCTCGCATTGCCCGATTACCGGATCCCGTGGAGCGTGTTCGGCGGGGGGGGCGACCCACGTACGGCGCCCATTGCCGTTGAGGCTCGAGTGGTCTACGATCCGATCGTGTTCGTTCCCGCGCTCGGTCTGCTTTCGCTGTTCCGCTCCTACGATCGGCGCCTGACCCCGTGGGTGCGGGTCGATCCGGACGTCGGGGGTGGTCTGTGAGCACGCGCAGAGAGGTTGGTGCGTCGCTCGTCGGACTGCTCAGCGTGATCCTTCTCTATCTGGTGCTGACCGCGCTCGTCCTGGTCTTTGCGGTCCAGGTTCTGGACGACCTGTCGTTCACCCAGTCGACCGGCGCGGTGGTGGTTGTGCTGCTCGCGATGGTCTTCCCCGGCTTTCTTGTCGGCATCATCGTGATTCGAGTTGTGCGCCTGGTCCGGGATCGGGCGCAGGGCCGTCCAGGCGCCCGGCTGAAAGGGCGTTTGCTCGTGTTCTTTCTGGTGATCGTGCTCTTGTCCTCGGTGCCGCAGGCGGTGCTGTCGGTGGCGTTCGTACAGGCCGCGATCAGGTC
>SKVA01000289.1 GCA_007129695.1 Spirochaetaceae bacterium
CGGACAACCCCACCTACGGCATCATCGGGATGTTCCATCTGCTGCCGCCCGCACTCGCCTGGTTGTGGCGGTTGGTCGCGCCGCGCGGCCATGCCAACCCGAGCATTGTGGCCAGCGAGGGCATGTCGTCCGAAGGCGTCGGTTCCTACTGGCCGTTTGCGACCGGTACAAGGATCCGCCACGCGAACCTGCTGCTCGAACTGATCGAAAGCACCGCTGGGACGCGCTACGCGCTCATCCCGAACCAGTACATCGGCGCGTACAAGGTCGGCTTCATCGGTGAGTGGCTCGCCCGCGAGTGGATGGCACGACGCGGCAGCCTGCGCTTCCGCCCCGGACAGCTACAGCCGTCGCGCTGCCCGCTGCTCGGGTATGCGTTGCCGTCGCTCCGTGTAAACGGCCAGGAAATGCCCAAAGGTTACCTCTGCGTCCACGAGCAGCCGGAGGTTGGCATCGACGGCTACGACGCCGGAGCCGGGATCCTCACGGAGTTCTTCCTGAAGGAGCTCGACCAGTACGACACTGACGACCTGATCCCGCTTGGTCGCAAGATCATCGGCATGTGTCGCGACGGCGCGACCGTCGACGAATACATGGACGCGCTGCCTCAGTAGCCCGCCCGAGTCCACCCGCTCGCCGATCGGCGGCGGGTGGCACGATGCCTTGAGTCGGCGCCGATTCAGCCGTATCCTGAAGGTATGACCAGATCCACGTTGTTGGCATTGCTTGCGGTCAGCCTGGTCCCGGCCTTGCAGATCGGCGCCGATGAGCGCTTCGACGCGGCACGCGAGCGGATGGTGACGCGACAGCTATCGTCACGCGACATCACCGACTCGTTGGTGCTCGACGCGATGCGCACCGTGCCACGGCACGGTTTCGTGCGCCCGGCCGATGTTTCGCGGGCGTACGACGACACTCCGGTCCCGATCGGGTACGGACAGACGATCTCCCAGCCGTATATCGTGGCGCTGATGACCCAGCTGATCGGTCCCTGGGCCGGGATGCGCGTGCTCGAGATCGGCACTGGATCCGGCTACCAGGCCGCGGTACTCGCGGAGATCACCGATCGTGTCTATACGATCGAGATCATCCCCGAGCTCGCCGACTGGGGCGAGGCAAATCTCAGACGAAGCGGGTACGATCACGTTCGGGTTCGGCGCGCCGACGGCTACTACGGGTGGCCCGAGCACGGCCCGTACGACGCGATCGTCGTGACCGCGGCAGCCGGGTCGATCCCGCCGCCGCTCGTCGATCAGCTCGCCGACGGCGGTGTGATGGTGATACCGGTCGGGTCGCCGTTCATGACGCAGATGCTCACGCTCGTGCGCCGCGACGGGGATCGGGTCACGACCGAGGCGCTCCTTCCGGTTCGATTTGTTCCGTTTACCCGCGCGCCCGAGTGACCGTGTGATCGACCGCGCGATCGACCGCAGACCGTTCTCCGACCGGTCGCTGGCGGCGGCTCTCGCGTTCGTGTCGGCGTCGGCGATCGCGCACCAGATCGTGATCATGCAGATGCTGTCGATCGCGCAGTGGGACCGGTTCGCGTCGATGGTCATCTCTATGGCGATGCTCGGGTTTGGTGCGGCGGGCACAGTCGCGACGATCTTCCGCGACCGCCTGCGGCGCGCGATTCGGCCGGCGCTGATGCTGCTGTGCGCGGGGACCGCCGTCGCGATCGCGCTCACGCCGCGACTATCGGCGCTTCCCGGCTCGTTCGACGCGTTCCTGCTCTTCTACGACCGCTCTCAGATGGGGCTCCTTGCGGCGGTCTATCTCTGGTACTGTCTACCGTTCTTTTTTGCGGGGCTCGCGGTTACGCTCGTGTTCTACACGTCGGTCGACAGGGTGGGGATGCTTTACGCGGCGAACCTGGGCGGATCGGGCGTCGGAGCGGTCGCCGTGATCGCGCTCCTGTGGATCGTTCCGCTCGAGTACCTTCCGGCGCTCCTCGCGCTGCCTCCGGCGGCAGCGACCGTCGTGCTGATCGCTGACCGCGGCGACCGCGGCACACGCGGCGAGTCGGCGTGGCGACCTTCGACGGTGGCGGTCACGGCAGCGATGATAGGCGCGATCGGTGCCGCGGTCTCTATAGCCGCGTTCGCTCCGGTTCGCGCGCAACCGTCTGAGTACAAGGAGATCTCGGCGGCGCTGCAGCTTCCCGGTGCGACCATCGTGCACCGGTCGACGAGCCCGCACGGGGAGCTGTCGGTGGTTCGCGCGGATGCGCTGCGGGTGAGCCCGGGTTTGAGCCTCACGTACCGCGACGAGCCGCCGGTGCGCGACGCGGCGTTCGTCAACGGCGAGTACTTCGGACCGCTGCTTCGGTTCGACCCGGACGCGGCCGATCACCTCCTTGGGTTCACGACGCGCGCGGCGCCGTACGCGCTCCGCAGTCCGGCCTCGGTGGTTGTCCTTTCGGCCGCGACCGGTGCCGGGGTATCGCACGCGCTGTCTGCCGGAGCGCGTTCAGTTGTCGCGGTCGAGCCGAACCGGCACGCGGCGTCGCTCCTTTCGCGGCACCATCCCGAGTGGCTGGATTCGCTCTACAGCGATCCGCGCGTGACGCTCCTCATTGAGAGCCCACGGACGTTTCTGTCGCAATCGGCGACCGACGGCGGGCACGACCTGATCGTCGCGGCAGAGCTCGGATCGTTCGGAGGAAACGCGGGCGTGGACTCGCTTCACGAGCGGTTCGATCTGACGCTCGAGGCGTTCGAGCGCGCGTGGTCGCTCCTGTCGCCCGACGGGATGGTCGCCGTGACCGTCTGGGCCGAAGAGCCGGCGCGGCTTTCGCTGCGGTTGCTCGCGACTTGGCGGCGGCTGCTCGACCGCGCCGGCGTGGAGGATCCGGTCGATCACCTCCTGGCGGTGCGCAGCTGGGCGACGACGACCTTCGTACTGTCGCGTCGGGCAATCTCCGACGGCGAGATCGCGGCGGTGCGCCGATTCGCCGACGCTATGGGCTTCGATCCGCTCGTGATGCGGGGTATCGACCCGATCGAACGCGACCGCTACAACCGACTCCCCGACGACTCGGTGTTTGACACTGTCGATGCTATTCTGACCGGCGATCCGCAGGAGGTGGTCGGTGAGTACGCGTTCGACATCGGGCCGACGCGCGACGATCGACCGTTCTTTCTCAGGTTCCTCAAGGTGACCGCGATCGGCAGGCTGTCGAACGCGTACGGACCGCGGACGGTTCCGTATCTGGAGATCGGCACGCTCCTTGGGTTTCTGACGCTCATTCAGATCATCGTCGTCGCGACGGTGCTGATCGTCGTACCGCTGTCCGGTCGTAGATTTCGATCGGGAGCGCGTCTCCCCACGCTGCTCTTCTTCTCCGGCACGGGGACCGGGTTCATGCTCTTTGAGATCGTACTCATCGGGCAGCTCGTTCTCTTCCTGGGTCAGCCCGTCTACGCGACCGCCGTGGTGATTGCGGTGCTGCTCGTGGGGTCGGGCACCGGGAGCCTGCTGTCGTCGCGGATCGACGCTGCGTCGCCCGCGTTGCCGCGTATCGCCGCCGTCGCGGCGGTGGTGCTGCTGTGCTACGCGTTGGCGCTGATGCCGGTTCTGCGCTTCCTCATCGCGCTCCCGGTCGCAGTGAAGGTCGCCGCAGTCGTGATCCTTCTATCCGTACCCGCGGTGGTCCTGGGGATGCTGTTCCCGCTCGGACTGCGACGGCTCGCGGCGGGCCGCACCGACCATATCCCGTGGGCGTGCGCGATCGACAGCCTGCTGTCGGTGACTGCGGCGGTCGCGGCGGGTCTGCTCGCGGTCGGGATCGGGTTTTCGCTCGTCACCGCGCTCGCGGCATGCGCGTACGGTGTCGCGGCTGCAGCCGCGACGCGGCTTGGTGGTGCGCTGCGATCGCGGTTGTAGCGGTCGCTCCATTGCCCCGCGCCCCGCTCGGGACTACACTGTCCGCATGAGCGACTCTCTCTACCTGCTCGACGGGTACAGTCTGGTCTACCGTAGCTACTTCGCGTTCATTCGCAGGCCGCTGTTCAACCCGAAGGGCAAGAACTCGAGCGCGATTTACGGATTCTTCCGGTCGCTCTTCCTGCTGCTCAACGAGCGCAAGCCGACGCACTTCGCGGTCGTGCTCGATTCGCGCGTCCCGACGTTCCGGCACGAGATGTACGCGGCGTACAAGGAGACGCGTCAGAAGACCCCCGAGGACCTGAAGAACGAGATTCCGGTGATCGAGGAGATCCTGTCGAAGCTCGGCGTGCCGACGCTTCGCGCCGACGGCTACGAGGCCGACGACGTGATCGCGACGCTCGCCCGGCGCGCGCGCGAGTCCGACACGGCGTGCTACGTCGTCAGCGGAGACAAGGACCTGCTCCAGCTCGTCGGCGGCTCGGTACGGGTGCTCAAGCCCGAAAGCGGCGGCGGATTTGCCGAGATGGACCGCGACGCGGTGATCGAGTCGTGGGGCGTGACCCCCGAGCAGATCCTCGACTACCTGAGCCTGATCGGTGATACGTCGGACAATGTGCCCGGCGTGAAGGGAATCGGCGAGAAGAGCGCGGCCGCGCTTCTGCAGACCTGGCCCGACATCGACGCAATCTATGCAAATCTTGACGAAGTGAGCTCGAAGAGCCAGCGCGAGAAACTCGAGCAGGGGCGCGACAGCGCGTATCTGAGCAGGCAGCTCATTACGCTGAAGGGCGACGTCGATCTGGCGACGGATTTTGACGACCTGCGTCTGCGCGACCTCGACGGTACGGCGGCCGCGCCCTACTTCGCAGCGGAGGGGATGGGAAGCATAGTCAAGGATCTCAC
>SKVA01000478.1 GCA_007129695.1 Spirochaetaceae bacterium
CCGTTGTCGATCACAAAGAGCTCTCGGTCGGGAGTTCCGGCCGCGTACACCGACTCCCCGTCTGCAAAATCGTAGAACTCGGCGTGTTCCGAGAGCAACGCCAGATCGGATGGTCCGAGCTGCGCGAAGAGGTCGACGGCCGAGAGAAGTTCGAGCTTCTCCATCGGCTGATTATGTTCGTTATCCCGGGCCACCGCAAGTAGCCTGCTGACATCGACCCCGCGCTACGGTACTCTCAGGCGTATGAGACAAGGACAGTCGCGCGCCCCTCTGATCGGGCCGTATCTGGACCGGGTTCCCGTGATCGCTGAAGACTGCTTCATCGCTCCCGGCGTCGTCGTGCTCGGAGATGTGACGATCGGGCGGCAATCGAGCGTCTGGTTCAACACGACGATCCGCGGCGACGTTCACTTCATCACGATCGGCGAACGGACCAACATCCAGGACAACAGCGTGTTGCACGTGACGCACGATACTCATCCGCTGGTCATCGGGTCGCGCGTCACGTGCGGCCACGCGGTGAGACTCCACGGATGCACGATAGAGGACGAAGTGCTGGTCGGGATCGGCGCGATCGTCCTTGACGGGGCGATCGTCCGGTGCGGATCGATGGTCGCCGCCGGCGCGCTCGTACCGCCCCGGATGGAGGTGCCGTCAGGAACGCTCGTCGCCGGCGTTCCGGCGCGCGTGGTCCGCGAGCTTCGCGACGAAGAGCGCGCCGACCTTGCCGCATCGGCCGAACGGTACGTCGAGTACGCACGAAAGATGCGCGCATCGCTCGCCGATGGCAATGTGTAGCGGAATTCGGCGGTCGCTCGCCGTTGGGCTGATCGTTGCGGGGCTTACGGTTGCCGCCGGCGACGACGGACTGGCAGCCCGGCTCGCGCCGGAAGCGCTCGCTCGTGTAGTGTTCCGTAACGATACCGACCGCTCGATCGACTACCTCTTCTTTTCGTCGAGCACGTCGCGCTTCTGGGGCGCCGATGTACTCGGTCCGGGCCGGCCGCTGCTCCCGGGACAAACGCGCGAGTTCTACCGTGCGTCGGGGGAGATCGCCGCGTACGACATACTCGCGATCGACGAGCGGATCGACGCACATCTGATGCTGCGCCGTGCAGTGACCGACGACGGCGTGATCTCGTTCACCAACGGGACGCTCGAGAGCGGCTTCGACCTGCCGGTGCTTGCGGCGCTGACCGTCGAAAACCGCACGGGAACTACTCTCTGGTTCGGCTTTCTCTCTCCGACTGACTCCAACGCGCGCGGTGTCGACATTCTTGGCCAGGACACGATCCTGTTCGACGGACGCTCGATGACGTTCCGGATTCCGGTCGGGGAACAGGAGATCGCCTTCGAGTTCGTAGGCGTGGACAATCACGGCGCGCTCCACCGAGCGACCTCGGTGTTGTCCGAGCGCAGCCTACGCTCAACCGCCACTATTCGAGCCGGTACGCGCGCAGACCATTGAACCGCTCGCGGTTCGCTCGTATCATCTGTGAAAGCGGAGGCAACATGCACGACCTGATCATAGTCGGCGCCGGACCGGCCGGCCTCGCAGCATCGCTCTACGCGGCGCGCAAGCGACTCGACTTTCTGACCATCTGTGAAACGGTGGGAGGAAAGAGCAACTATCGGGTCCATCTGGCCGACAGCGACGAAACCCAGGTGATCCAGGCCGGCGAGCTGGTCGCGGTGTACCGTAGCAGACTCGAAAGCCTTCGCCACTCGTACCGCACCGCATCGGTCACATCGGTCACCGCGATCGACGGCGGATTCAGCGTGTCGATCAAGGATGGTGACCCCGTCAAGGCTCGCGCGGTGATCATCGCGTCGGGCACCCGCAACCGCCGGCTCAAGGTCGACGGCGAGTCACAATTCCTGTCGCGGGGCCTCGGGTACAGCTCGATCAGCTACTCGCACCTCCTGTCGGGCAAGCGTGTCTTCCTGACCGGCGACTCGGATCGCGCGGTGAACTCGGCGATCGAGCTGTCGCTGCACGCGACGGAGGTATCGCTCGCGCTCCTGGCGGGCGGTACGTTCACGCCGGCGCTGATAGACCGTGCGTCCGCGCTCGAGCGAATCACGCTGCTACGCAACGCTACTGTCGTCGGCTTCGAGGGCGACGGGTTCGCGCGGCGCGTGATCGTCGAGTCTGAGGGCTCGAAGCAGACGCTCGAAGCCGACGGATTCTTCCTGGAGCCCGAGCCGTCGCCCAATACCGGCTTCGTCGGTGACCTGGTTGAACTCGACGCGCGAGGCTATATCCCGGTCAACGGTATGAACGAGGCGAGCCGCCCGGGCGTGTTCGCCGCCGGCGACGTCACTGGAAACGGTTTCGAGCAGGTCCTGGTGTCGCTCGGAGAGGGAACAAAGGCGCTGCTCTCCGCTTACCGATTCCTGCTCGAGTCGGGAACGGCCTGACCGGCTACCTCAGATCGGCGATCATCCGGTCGATCTCGGTCGTTCGAAGCATTTCGACATCACCCTCGATGCCGGCGATGTAGCCAACCAGGAGCGCAATCAGGAACGCAAGGCTCCTGCTACCGACCTGCCTGGAGGTCGCGCTCTTGTAGATCGATAACGGCCACGCAAGGCCGAAGCAGATCAGCATGATGATCTCGAACGGGCTCATCGGCACAAGTACGAAAGAGCGAGCCACGAGCAAAGCAGATCCTGTCGGGGGTTGCCCGCACGATCGGCATCGATATACTGAAAAGTATGACCTGCCCTACCCCGTCGCCGATCGCCCGCGCTTTCCATGCATTCTTCGCGCTCGTCGTCGCGGTCGCAACCGCGGTCGCGACCGCCGCGTGCTCCGCGGCGCCGCCCGACGATGGGGTCGCTGCAGAAGCTGCGACCGCAGCCGAACGACTGCCGCAAGTGACGATCCCTCAGGCGGGGGAAGCGGTTTCGGACGCGATGCTCATCGCATCGTTCGCGCTCTACCGCGCGCTCGCATCGGGCCGAGCCGGGGTACGGCAGATCGCCAGCGAAGACGGTCGACTGAATATGAGCTGGAGCGATGACGCGGACTTTGCATCGGGCCGCGGACGGTACACGATCATCGTCGACGACTACTCGATTCCGCTCGACGATCCGTTCGCCGGCTACGCCTACGGATACGCGCTCAGTGGAAGCATCGTGCTCGAGTCGGCGACCGGCGACGACTCGACGCTCGCATTCGACCTGGAGGCGCGCCACGACGACCCCGAGCGCTTCCCGGTCGAGCGGCTCGCGATGAACCTCGACGGATCGGTCGACAGCGATACGGTCGTCGTCAACGGAGTCCGCTTCTCGCTCGCCGATCTGACATCGATCTTCGAGGATTAGCGCAGCCGCGAGCCCAGGTCCAGATCGACGACGGTGCGGTACGCGAGCTTCGCTCGCCGATACTCGTCGAGCACGCCCTTGTTGTTGAACCCTCGCGGACGCGACAGCGAACGCGAACTGCCGTACGTGCGGCAGTCGCAGAACTGCCAGAGCGCGAGCCCCGCGATCGACGGATCGTCGCGAAACGCTGTGCACACGAGTTCCAGGTAGTCGCTCTGGTACTGCTCCGACCACGGCCCGTCGTGCGGGTCCCTCCAGCCGTAGATCGCACCGGCGCCGATCTCGCTCAGGATGAGCGGCTTGTCGTCCAGGCGCTGCGCGCGCAGCTCGGCCTTGATCGTATCCACCCTCTCCGCGACTTCGTGCAGCGGCCGGTACTCGTCGGCGCGCTGCGAATACCACGCGGGATAGGTGTTGATGCTGACGATGTCGACCAGGTCCATGCACAGGTCGTTCGGAAATCGACAGGTCGCGAACGTCACGGGTCGCGACGCGTCGTTCGCGCGACACTCGCGGGCGAGCGCTTCGACGACCGGGCGCGCCGCTTCGATCTCGCTATGCAGCTCGTTCTGGAACCCCCACATGATGATCGACGGGTGGTTGATGTGCGCGCGGATCATCTGCCGCTGCTGCTCGACGATCAGATCGACGTACTCGCCGTTGGCGAAGTGCCGCTCCTCCTGCTGCCAGCCGATCGATTCCTCCCACACGAGCAGCCCGAACTCGTCGCACAGGTCCAGGAACCGTTCGTCCTGCGGATAGTGCGATCCGCGAACGAAGTTCGCGCCTGCCTGCTTCATCAGCTGTATGTCCGCGACCAACTGCGCAAGAGGCAGCGCCGGACCGTACTGAGGATGCCCTTCGTGGCGGTTCCAGCCAAAGAGCCGGATCGGCTTCCCGTTTAGCAGGATACGCGGCCCGTCGACGGCCACGGTGCGCAGACCGAACCGGACCGACACTTCGTCGCCGTCGGGCACGACGCGCACGCAGAGGGTGTGGAGCTCCGGGTTCTCCGGCGTCCACGGTCTGGCATCGGGCACGTGAACGGAGAACGACCCTACCGCCTTGTCGCCGTCGTCGCGGTCGTCGACGGTCGGCGACGTCCACTCTCCGTCATCGACCGCGCACTCGATGCGGCACGGTCCGTTCGCGCTCAGGCGGGCGCCGACCCGGATGGTCGACGCAGACAGATCGACGCCCGATACGACGACCGACGTGAAGTGGTTCTGCGGAACCTCGACGTGCTCGACCGACCGGAACAGCCCCCCGTACGCGTAGAAGTCGAAGTAGTTCTCCTGAAGCGGAGACCGGGCGGTATCGAGCCTGTTGTCGACGACGACCGCAAGGTCACGAATGCGCTTCGCGGTGCGCGGCACGAAGACCGCGAACGCCGAGTACGGCTTGCGATGAATGCGCGCGAGCGCGCCGTCGATGTAGACCGCTGCCC
>SKVA01000484.1 GCA_007129695.1 Spirochaetaceae bacterium
CGGAGCGAACCTTGCGTTCCTTGCGCTGAAGCCGACGATGGATTTCTGGCCCGGGATAGTACGAGTCCGTGGCGGGCTACCGACCGTGTCTCAGACGGCCGTGTTCGCCGGGCTGATCACGCTCACTCCGGGCACGCTGACGCTCGACTACGACCCCGACGACGATGACCTGTACGTTCACTGGATCGATGTAACCGAATACGGCGATGTGACGTTCGACGATCGCGTCACGAGCGGGCTCCGCGAGTGGGTGCGGAGGATGTCGCCATGATGTACACGGCGATCGTGCTGCTGGTCGCGTTCTCAGCCGTCTGCGCGGTTCGGCTGCTGAGAGGGCCCTCACTCCTGGACCGTGTCGCCGCCGCCGACGCGATCGGTGTGATGATGACGGTTGTGCTGGTGCTGCTCGGCGTCGCGTTCGAACGCGCGATCTTTGTCGACATCGCGATCGTCTACTCGCTGCTCCTGTTCGCCGACACGCTGATCATCGTGAAGTTCATCGAGCACCGGAGCGTCGTGTGATCGCGACCGTCGCGTTGTGGGCAGGCAACGTGCTGATCGGCATCGGACTGTTCTTCGCGTTCGCGATGGCCGTAGGTATGCTGCGCTTCCCCGATGCGTACACGCGCCTGCACGCCGGAACGAAGGGGCTCACCGTCGGAGCCGGGATGATACTTGCCGGGATCGCGCTGCGCGCGCCCGATGCCGCCTTCGCGCTGCGGGTCACGCTCGTCGGAGTGTTTCTGGTGATCACCAATCCGATCGCGATCCACGCCGTTGCTCGCGCAAACTACCGGGCCGAGCGCGCCCGACGTCGGCTGGTCGTCGACGACTACGGCGAGTATCTGGAGCGAAAGCGAAATGCTTGAAGTCGCGTTCGTACTGCTTCTGGTTTTGCTGGTCGTGACGGCGCTCGGGGCGGTTTTGATCCGTGGATACATCACGTCGATCATCGTACTGTCGGTGTTCAGCGTCGTCACGACGGTGATCTTCGCCTTTCTGCAGGCGGTCGACGTTGCGATGGCGGAGGCCGTGATCGGGGCGGGTCTGATGACGGCGATCTTCGTGACGGCGGTGAGCCGGACGCAGAAGGTGCGACGCGATCGGAAGGAGCGCTCGTTATGACCACGCGCGCGTACGCGGTTGCGATCGCCGCGGTGGCAGCCGCGGGGCTGGGGTACGTCCTTCTCAGCTACGCGGTCACCGACGGGGCCCTGCTCCCGGTGGCGGCGCGGTACGTTACCGATGGCGTACGCGATACCGCCTCGATCAACATCGTTTCCGGTGTCCTGCTGGACTATCGCGCGTTCGACACGCTCGGGGAGGCGACGGTGATCCTTGCCGCCGTAGCGGCGGTGTCGGCGCTCTTCTCCGGCTCGACGATCGGCACCGACAGTCACGGAGCCGGCCTGCTGGTCCAGCGGTCGGTCAGCTATCTTGCCGGGTTCTTCTGGCTCTTTCCGGTCTACATCATCGCGAACGGTCACCTTTCTCCAGGAGGAGGCTTCCAGGGAGGGGTATCGCTCGCGGTGCTGATCGTCCTGCTGAACGTCGTGTTCGGAACGCGCGTTGGCTCGCAGCGGATCGGAGTCAAGCATCTTCATTGGGCTGAGTCGCTGAGCGCGGCGGCCTTCATCGCGATCGGCGCGGTCGGGATCGTCCAGGGAGGAGGGTTTCTGGCGAACCTGTCGGCGGGATTTCCGGCCGGAAGTCCAGGCTCACTCATCAGCGCGGGAGCGATCCCGCTACTGAACCTCGTGATCGGCGTGAAGGTCGCGTCCGGACTCGCGAGCATCTTCTACGACCTGATCTCCGGGGATCGAGTCGCGCCATGATGCAGGCTGCAACCTACGCGACGGCGGCGCTCGTGTTCGCGATCGGGCTGTATGGCGTGATCTCCAACCACGACATGATCAAGATCTGCGTGTCGCTGAGCGTGATGGAGTCGTCGCTCGTGCTCGTACTCGTCGCGCTCGCGTTCCGCGAAGGAGGAGCCGCGCCGATCATGGACACCGACGCGGTGCGCTACGTCGATCCGCTCCCGCACGCGTTGTCGTTGACCGCGATCGTGATCGGCGCGGGCGTGATCTCGCTCGCGCTCGGACTCACCGTGATGGTATACCGTCACTACGGCACGACCGATATCCGTCGCGTGTTCGGGGTGCGCCGATGATGCACGGCCCTCTGCTGCTGGTCGTCGTGCCGCTCGCGACGGCTGTGATCTGCTCCGTGACATCGATGAGCGCAAAACGCGCGACGCCTGTGGCGCTTCTTGCGGGGTTGCTGACCCACGCCGGACTTCTGGTCGCGGTCGCGATTCGTGCGACCCGCGCAGCCGGCCTGACGTATCTTGTCGGAGGGTGGGCAGCGCCGGTCGGTATAGTCCTGGTCGTAGATCGTTTTGCCGCGGTGTTTCTGATCCTGCTCGCGGTTGGCGAGGTCGCGCTTACCGTGTACGCGATCGGCGAACGCACCGTCGAGCGCAGCGGCTTTGCGGTGCTTCTCTCGCTCCTTGCGACCGCGCTGTCGGGGGTCATCGTCGCGGGTGATCTGTTCAACCTGTTCGTGTTCGTCGAACTCGCGTCGGTCGCGTCGATCGGACTGATCGCGCTCAAGCGTCGCGATACCGGAGCGGCGAGCGGATTCGTCTACCTGGTCTACGCGTCAGTATCCGGGGCGTTCTTCCTGATCGCCGTCGTGGTGCTCTACGCGTCGACCGGTGTGCTTACGATCGCTGAGATCGGCGCCGCGGTCGACTCGATGCCGCGTGCGACGGTAGTCATCTGTTCGGTGTGCTTCATCGTGTCGTTCGGAGTGAAGGTAGGGATGGTGCCGCTTCACTTCTGGCAGGCCTCCGCGTACGACGCGGCCGGCAGCACCGCCGCCGCCTTCCTGTCGGGCGTCGCGATGAAGGTGTACCTCTACGCGATGGTTCGGGTGCTCTGGAGCGGACTGGACGCGACCGGGCGCGTTCCTGCGGTCGCCGTGGTCCTCAGCGTCGCGGGCCTGCTCAACATCGTGGTGGGACACCTTCTTGCACTCGGTGAGCGTGACCTGAAGCGATTGCTCGCGTATTCGAGCGTCGCCCACGTCGGGTACATCCTCCTGGGACTGGGATCGAGCGCGGGGATGGTCGGCGCGCTGATGCACATCGTCATGCACAGCCTGATGAAGACAGGTCTTTTCCTGTCGTGCCGTCCGATCATAGGCCACGCGGGATCGTCGCGCATCGGCAGGCTCGGCGGCGCCGCGCGTGCACAACCGGTTGCCTTCGGGGCGTTCACGATCGCGGCGCTCGCGATAGTAGGCATCCCTCCGACGGGCGGGTTCGCGAGCAAGTGGTTCGTGTCGGTCGCTGCGTACGCCGACTATGGCGCGGTTCCCGTCCTGGTCGTCGCGGCCGGAACGGTCATCTCTCTGCTCTACTACGTTCGGGTGTCGATCGCGGCGCTCGCCGAAGCCGTCCCGCAGCCCGGACGTGTTTCCACGACGCGCCGGGCCGGTGCGACCGCGCTGGTCGTCGTTGCTTCGATAGCCGCGGCGACGCTGATACTCGGCCCTGTGATGACGCGGGTCGAGCCGACGCTTCGGCACGCGGCAGAGTCGGTGGTCGACCGGACGCGCTACATTGATCTGGTGCGGGAGCCGCCGCGGTGATGCCGTTCGTGTTCGTTGCGCCGGTCGGAGTCGACCGGTTGCTTGCAGGGGTGTTCCTGATGCTCGCGGTGCTCGGACCGCTGTGTACGCTCGGCGAACGCAACGCGGCGCTGACCGGTGCCGCGGTTGTGCACGGGGTGGCAGGCGTCGGGTCGATCGTCGCGGGTGATCTGATCACCCTTCTGGTGTGCTGGGAGTTTCTCACCTTTTCGGCGTTCGTCGTGATCCGTAGCGCGCAGCCTGCGGGGCTGCGATGGCAGCATGGGTTGTCGCGCAGAGCGCCGCTGGCGGACACGCCGGTCGACGCGTCGTTCTGGTACGTCGGGGCGCAGATCGTCGCCGCGGTGCTCTTCTTCGTCGCGGCGGTGATCCACTACCGGTACACCGGATCGCTCGTGGTGGAGGCGCTCCATCCTGCGGCGCAGGTTCCGATTGTGCTTGCGGTGCTGGTGAAGACCGCGATGATGCCGCTTCACGGGTGGCTTGTGAGCTCGTACTCGCGGGCGACGCCGGCCGGGAGCATCGTGCTGTCGGTGTTCACGACGACGGTAGGCGTGCTTACGGCGGTCCGGTTGGTGTCGTGGAACCCGAGTGGCGTCCCGATTCTCACCTACATCGGCGCTACCGTCGCGGTTGTCGCGGTAGTCTTCGCGTTCCTCCAGGTCAGCGCGCGGCGGCTGCTCGCGTTTCACATCGTCAGCCAGGTCGGCTATATGCTCGTCGGCGCCGGACTCGCCCAAGGCGATGCCGGGTCGATCGGGGCGACCGCCGGACTGTTCCATGCGGCCAATCACATCGTCTACAAGGCGCTTCTGTTTCTGGTGGTCGCTCTGGTCGCGAACCGGACCGGGCACGAGGATCTTCGCCGGCTCGGCGGGTTGTGGCGGCGCATGCCGGTTGTCTTCGTGTGCGCGATCGTGGGGTCGGGAGCGATCGCCGGCGCTCCGTTTCTCAGCGGGTACGCGAGCAAGGAGCTGTTGAAGCTGTCCGCCGGTTACACCGCGCCGACCTATCTGCTGATGATCGCGAGCGTCGGGACCGGCCTGTCGTTCATCAAGTTCTGCTACCTGATCTTCGTGCGCCGGCCC
>SKVA01000404.1 GCA_007129695.1 Spirochaetaceae bacterium
CAGGAAGAACGCCTGTTCGCGGTCGCAGAGCTCCTGGTGGCCGGGCTCGTCGCTCATGTCGATGAGCTCATCTCGCATGCCGGACGCATCGCTCGCGACCCGATGAACCAGAAGCGCGTTGGTCTTCGTGTGCGCGTCGATATCGGCGGACTGCCGATCGACCCGCCGCGCGGCGCTCGCAGCGGCCGGATCGACGATGCTCACGCTGCCCCTGGGTCCGACGACGTCCTTCACGAAGAACGCGGTCTCGCTCATCATCGGACCCCATCCGGCCTCGTACCAGCCGACCGAGCCGTCTTCGAATACCACGTGCAAGTGGCCGTAGTTGTACATGTCGGGATCGATCTCATCGGTGAGCCGGGCCCCGATCGCCTGAACCCGAACCGGCCTGCTCCGCGTCATCTGGCACATCACGTCGACGTAGTGGACACCGCAGTCGACGATCGGCGACATCGACTTCATCAGCGCCTTGTGCGTTTCCCACGCGGCTCCATCGCTCTGCTGGTTCAGGTTCATCCGCATCACGAGCGGCTTGCCGAGCGTCCGGGCGATCCGGGTGAACTCGGTCCACGCGGGATGCACGCGGAGGATGTAGCCGACGACGACCTTGACGCGTCGGGACTCGGCCAATGAGACGAGCACCTGAGCCTGATCGACGGTCGTGGCGAGCGGCTTCTCTACGAAGACGTGGATGCCGGCGTCGATCGCGCGCTTCGCGTACTCGAAGTGCGTGTCCGGGTACGACGCGATGCAGACGGCGGAGGGGCTGGTCGCGTCGAGCGCCGCGTCGAGCGAGTCGAACTCAGGCGTTCCGAGCTCTGCCGCGAGCGGTCCGCGCCGGCGCGCCGACGGCGCGACGATTCCGGCAAGCTCGAACCCGGGATTCGCGTGGTACGCGCGCGCGTGCGACGCCCCCATCGAGCCTGCCCCGACGACCACAACGCGAATCGGTCGCTCCCCGGCGCTCATCGACTCCCCCGCGACAGCTCCTTCATCTCGGCGCATATCCTCAGATGGTAGGGACTCGGTACCGGCCCGTCGAGCAGTGGATCATCGGTATCCGCCATCCACGACGCAAGGTGCGCCTTGAACCGTTCGCGGAGCTCCTGGTGCGCGTCGTCGCGCGCGAGGTTCGTCGACTCGGTCGGGTCGGTCTGAAGATCGTAGAGCTCCTCGCGCTCGCTCTTCCTGATCGGATATCGGAACCACGTATATCGAGGCGCGGTCGCGATGCGTACGTCGTAGAGCGTCTGCGCGTCGAAGTTCAGAATGTAACGATAGCGATCGGTCCGAAGCGCGCGCATCGGATCGTAGTTGTCGTGGTAGGTCTTCTCGTGATAGACGGCCTCCCGCGATGTCCACGCGCCGCCCCCGCCGACGAGCGGCCGCAGCGTGTGGCCAACGGAGCCGTCGGGGATCTCGATCCCGCACGCACCGAGGATCGTCGGGTAGAGATCGACGTGGCTCACGAGCTCGTCGGTCCGCGCGCCCTTCGCCCAACCACCACCGGACCACGCGACGAACAGGAAGACCTCGACGCCGGGATCGAACAACGTGCCCTTCGCGCGCGGAAAGTCGATCCCGTGATCGGTCGTGAACACGAGGATCGTATCCTCCATGACCCCGGCCGCTTCGAGCGAGTCGAGCACTTCCCCGACTCCGCGATCGAGCGCGTTGATCGCACCCTGCTGCTCGGCCATCTCGCCGTCGATCTCGGGGCTGTCGATGAGGTATGGTGCCTTCCACACACCTCGGTCGTCAAACGGCTCGGCGTCCTTCGTCCACTCGCGGTGCGTTTCGTGGCACCCGATCTGAAGGTAGAAGGGCCGGTCCGCCGGTCGCGTGCCGAGCCACGCGTCGATGTCGGCGCCTACGCCGGCTATAGAGAGGCCGCCGTTGTGCCCGGTTCCCGGACCGTGGATCGACGTCTCAAACCCGACGCTCCGGAAGTCGGTCGTCTCATGCTCGAAGCCGCACAGTACGCTCTCATACCCGTTCGCCGCGAAAAGATTCGCCAGGTGCCGTTCCTTGGTTCGTAGATCCCATCCCCCCAACATGTCGCCCGGAAGCCCCATCATGCCGTTCTGGTGCGGGTAGAGCCCGGTCAGAAGCGCCGCCCGCGCCGGCGCGCACAGCGGGGTCGTGCAGTACGCCTGGTCGAAGGTCGTCCCCATGCGCGCGAGGCGCTCGAAGTTCGGCGTATCGACCGTATCGTACCCGTACGGCGACACAAACCGGCCAGTGTCATGGCTGATAAAGACGACTACGTTGGGTTTGGTCATGTCTGCTCCTGTCGTGTACTGGATGCGCCCGACAGTCTACACTGTCAGACGTCATCGGTCACGCCGATGGCCCGGTCAACCCTTCCCCGACCGATCCGCTCAGGCTATACTCGGCTCCATGCCGTCCGCGTACCAGCCCAACATCGTCTTCGTACTCACCGATCAGCAGCGCTACGACACGATCGCCGCGCTCGGGTTCGACTACATGGATACGCCGAACCTGGACCGACTGGTGAACGAAGGAACGACCTTCACGAACTGCTTCATCACCGCGCCGTCGTGCTGCCCGTCGCGCGCGAGCCTCTTTCAGGGGTACTACCCGCACACGACCGGCGTGTACAAGAACGGCGACACGTGGACGACGACCTGGGTCTCCGACCTGGCCGACGCCGGCTATCGTTGCGTGAATGTCGGCAAGATGCACACGGTACCGTTCACGACGCCCGCCGGCTTCCACGAGCGGTACGTCGTGGAGAACAAGGATCGCTACCTGGAGGGGCGCTACTTCTTCGACGAGTGGGACCGGGCATTGCGGGCGCGCGGACTCGTGAAGCAGCAGCGAGAGCTCTACAGGCTGCGCGACGACTATCGGACGCGGATGGGAGCGTTCACGTGGGACACCGACGCCGACATGCAGAGCGACGCCTTCGTCGGGGGGATGGCGGCGTGGTGGACAAAGACCTACCCCATCAAGCAACCGCTCTTCATGCAGATCGGCTTCCCCGGTCCGCATCCGCCCTACGACCCGACGCCTGCGGTACTCGATCGCTACCTGAAGAAGAATCTCCCGCTGAAGAGCTGGTCGCGCGAGGAGATCGACGCGCAGCCCGAGCCGATGCGAGCGTTACGGCGCCACATGATCGACGTCGACCACGACTCGATCGTCCATCTGGACAGCCCCACCCGCGAGCAGATCCACCACCAGCGCGCGGCCTATCTGGCCAACGTCACGATGATCGACACGCAGGTCGGCGCGATCATGACAGCGCTCGCGGATCAAGACATGCTCGACGACACGGTCATCGTGTTCTCGAGCGATCACGGCGACGGCCTGTGCGATCACGGCCAGAGCCAGAAGTGGACGATGTACGAGGAGATCGTGCACGTCCCGGCGATGATCTGGATGGGCAAAACGGTGCGAGATCACTTTGGCGGACCGGCACCGGGGACGAAGGTCGACTCGCTCGTGTCGCTCTTTGACCTGGGCCCGACGATGCTCGAGCTCGCGGGAGTCGCGCGCGACCCGCAGATGGAGGCGATATCGCTGCTGCCGCTTCTGGGCTTCGCATCGGGAGTCGGTGACGGTGGCACGCCGCCGGAGCGGGTCGAGTCGGGCACGACGGCGAAGCCGGGCGAAGCGGTCGCGGTCAGCGACTCGGTCTGGGACGTGTCGATCCCGCGACCCGCGTACGTGAACAGAGACGGGAGCCGCGAGTACGTGTTCGCCGAGCACGGCCGTGACAACATCCTGGAAGGCACGTCGGTCATGACGATGGTTCGCGACCCGCGCTGGAAACTGATCGTCTATGATAATGACGAGCACGGCCAACTCTTCGACCTTCAGAGCGACCCAGACGAGCGGCGCAATCTCTGGAACGATTCGGCCGCGGCCGATGAGCGCCGTCGCCTGGAATCCGTTCTCGCGACGTGGTACCGAGAGAGCCTCTACCAGACGCGCGCCCGCCGCCGGCGGTAGGCTCCGACACCGGCGGGATTGCCGTTGGGCGCGCGGACGTATATCCTGCTGCGATGAACCTGCAGATACGAACGTTCTCCGAGTCCGACCGCGCGGCGGTCGTCGCGCTGTGGCACGCGTGCGGGCTTGTCCACCCGCAGAACGATCCCGACCGTGATATCGACCGGAAACTGGCCGACCGGGTCGATTTCTTCATCGTCGCCGAATCAGACGGAACGATCGTCGGAAGCGCGATGGGCGGCTACGAAGGCCACCGCGGCTGGGTAAACTACGTCGCGGTCGACCCGGCCCAGCGACGCCTCGGGATAGGTCGACGCATGATGGGAGAACTCGAACGCCGGCTTGCCGCAGTCGGTTGCCCCAAGATCAACCTGCAGATCCGCGCGTCGAACGTCGCCGTGGCGGAGTTCTACCGCAGCATCGGCTTCGCGCAGGACGACGTGATCTGCATGGGCCGCCGCCTGATCGACGACTCGGTGGCCGCACAACACCCCCGCTGACCGTACGTGGCGCCGGCACGCGCATTCCTCTACGCCTGCCGAGCCACGCAGCATTACCGACTATCCGGATCGAGTTGCCAGTGAAGCTCGGTATACATATACTTGGCAACAGCATTTTTATAGAAAGGAGAAATGTATGCACAACAGCAAACGATTCGGTATCGTCGTTCTGGCGCTGCTGATCGCCGCGATTGCGGTCACGCCGTTGTTCGCGACCGGGACCCAGCAGGCCACCGGACCGCGCGACACGCTGAC
>SKVA01000392.1 GCA_007129695.1 Spirochaetaceae bacterium
CGCTCCGGATCGGACCGGTGAGGATGACAATGGGTGTCGCGGGCTGTCCGCTCACCGCGGCGGTCTGAATCCGATCAGCTGCTCGATGTCTGCCGCGGTGGCGATCAAGCGTTCGTCGGTACCGAACGCGCCGGCCAGCTGTACTCCCAGCGGAAGCCCGTTCGACGCAATCGCGGCCGGGAGCGTTACGGTCGGGACGCCCGCGTAGGTCCACGGGAGGTTTAGCATCGGGGAGCCGGTCGATTCGATTCCCGCGGGCGCGGCGCCCGGGGCGCTCGGGCTCACGATGAACGCGGCGCCGTGGTCGCCGATGATCGCATCGATCCTTGCGCGGACCTCGGCCCGGCAGCGGCGCGCCTGCTCGAGCTCGGTCGCGGTCACGGTGGAGCCCGTCGCGATCAGCTCCAGGCTGCGCGGCGAATAGAGCGCTTCGTGGTCGCGAACCCACGCGGCGTGGACGTCGGCGAAGTCGCGCGCGACCATGCGTCCGTGTATGCCGTTGATGTCGGCGATGTCGTAGAAGAGCGATACCCGCTCGGCGCGCCATCCCGCCTGTACAAGACGCGACACGACCCGATCGACCGCCGCGCGTATCTCGTCGTCGGCCTGCGCCGAGTACGCGTCGTCGACGACGAGTACGACACGGCCGGTTCCGTCCCCGGCTGAGCCGGAGCGCGCTCCTGAGTCCGCGCCGGACCAATCGTCCCAGAGCACCGACGCGGCGACGGCCGCGGTTTCGACGTCGGCGGCGATCACGCCGACGTGATCGGCCGATACGGAGAACGGAACGACGCCTTCGGTCGGGACGCGTCCGTAGGACGGCTTGAAGCCGACCACGCCGCAGAACGACGCGGGGCGTCCGATCGATCCGATCGTCTGCGTGCCCAGAGCGATCGGGCAGTAGCCGGCCGACACCGCGGCGGCCGATCCGCTGCTCGATCCGCCCGGTGTGTGGCCGGTGTTCCACGGGTTGCGCGTTGGCCCCGGCCCGAAGTACGCGAACTCGGTCGTGACGGTCTTGCCCAGGATGATCGCGCCGGCGGCCTTGAGCCGGCTCACCGCGGTCGACTCTTCGCCGGCAAACAGCTCCGGCGGCAGCCGCGACCCGGCGCGCGTAGCCCACCCGTCGACGCGGAAGATGTCCTTCACGCCGACGGGCACACCGGAGAGCGGGCCCGCCGCCGCGTGTTCAAGCTCGGCGAGCAAACGAACGCGCCGATCCGCCTCCGGAAGGAGCGCGGCGATGTCGGGTTCGACCGATTCGATGCGGTCGGCTGCGCGTTCGATGAGGCCGCGAAGCGCCGCCGGGTCTGCCCCGCGAAATGCTCCGATTCCGACCGGCGCGTGATGCGTCATACCGCGCCGTCGGAGCGCAGCCGCTCGATCTGATCGCTACTGTACCCGAGCGACGCGAGTACCTCGTCGGTGTGCTCACCGAGCTCCGGGATCGGGGGTCGCGTCGGCTCCTCAGGAATGCTCGTCATCTTGATCGGGTTTCCTGCGATCCGCACGGTGCCCGCGACCGCGTCCTCAACCGTCACGATCATGTTGCGCGAGGCTACCTGCGGGTGGTTCATGACCGTGTCGATCGAGTTGATGCGGCTGTGCGGGATCTTCGCGGCGTCGAGCACCGACATCCACTCCGCGCTCGGCCTGGCCGCGAACAGCGGCTCGAGGAGCGCGTTCAGCGCGTCGATGTTTTCGGTGCGCGCCTTGTTCGTCGCGAAGCGCGGATCGTCGACCAGATCGGCGCACCCGGCGGCCGGGCAGAAGGTCTGCCACAGCGCATCGTTGCCGATCGCGACGACGATGTAGTCGTCGTCGGTCTTGTACGCCTGAAACGGCGTGATCGTCGGGTGGCGGTTGCCGAGCGGCCCGGGAGGCTCACCCGCGACCTGGTAGCGAGCGAGCGCGTTCTCCAGGATCGCGACCTGCGAGTCGAGCATCGCGACGTCGACCTTCTGCCCGATGCCGGTGCGTTCGCGCTGGTAGAGCGCGGCGAGTACGCCGTGCGCGGCGAACATCGCGGCGCTGATGTCGCCGATCGAGCAGCCGACCCGCGTGGGCGGGCCGCCAGGCCAGCCGGTGACCGACATCAGGCCACCTTCGGCCTGCGCCAGGATGTCGTACGCGGGCTTCTGCGAGTCGGGGCCGGTGTGGCCGTAGCCCGACGACGCCGCGTAGATCAGCCGCGGGTTCAGTTCGTGAAGCGCGTCCCATCCCAGGCCGAGCTTTTCCATCACGCCGGGCCTGAAGTTCTCCACCAGCACGTCGGACTCGGCTACGAGCTTTCGAAACACGTCCTTCGCCGCATCGCTCTTGAGGTTGAGCGTCATGCTGCGTTTGCCGCGGTTGATGCTCAGGAAGTAGAGGCTTCGCCCCTCCTTGAACGGCCCGAAGTGACGCGAGTCGTCGCCGGTGCCCGGCATTTCGACCTTGAGCACCTCGGCCCCCAGATCCTGGAGCAGCATCGTGCAGAACGGACCCGCAAGGACGCGGGTCATATCCAGAACTTTGATCCCTTCGAGCGGCTTCATGCTGTATACCGCGCCGCGAACGCTTCGAACGCGTCGGTGAAGCATTTCACCGGCGGTTTGACGAGTCCTGCTCCGACCATGCCGACGCCGGGATCCTTATGCGCGATACCGGTGTTGATCGCAGGAAGGATCCCCGTTTCGACGATCTTCAGCAGGTCGATTCCCGTCGGGGTCCCACGGAAGTCGAGCGCCGGGATCTGGTACGTGTCGTTCTCTCCGACGGTGATCTCGTACATCTGCGTCGTGACCTGAACCGCCAACGCCGGTGACCCGCCGACGAACTTCACGATCGCCGGGGCCGCGGCCATCGCGAACCCTCCGATCCCGGTCGTCTCGGTGATGACCGAGTCGCCGATGTCGCGCGCGGCGTCGTCGGGACCGTAGCCCGGCAGGTAGAGCCCGTCGATGACCGATGCGGGTCCGGTGAACCACTGGTCTCCCAACCCCGATACACGGATCCCGAACTCGGTTCCGTTACGCGCCATCGTCGTAATCACGCTCGACCCGTCGATCCCCGCTGCCGCGTCAATGGTGCACTTGCAGCTCGGCATCGTGAGATTGAGGAAGAAGTGATCGTTCTGATGCATGAAGCTCAGGACCTTCGACAGCTTCTCCTTGTCGTGGTCGAGCCGAACCAGATACGGCGCGAGCTCGCGGATGAACAGGCTCGTTCCCGCGCGGTTGCGGTTGTGTCCCTCGTCTCCCATCTGCAGTACCTGCGCGATCAGGTTCTTCATGTCGAGCGGTCCGTGAAGGTCGAGCGCGTCGCGCAGGATCGGCGCGAGCTCGGTCTCCATCCACTTGAGCCGATCGATGACCTCCGCGGAGTTCGCCCCGTAACGCAGCACCTTGCCCAGGCCCTCGTTGAGCGTGCAGTACGCGCGGTTGCCGTGCGCCGCGTTCTCCATGATCCAGACCGGCATGCTCGCGGTCACGACGCCGGCCATCGGGCCGACCGCGCTGTGATGGTGGCACGGGTCGAACTCGATCTCCCCCGACGCGGCGAGTTTCTGTGCCTCTTCGGGTGTCGACGCGAGCCCTTCGTAGATCAGCCCGCCGATCACCGCGCCGCGAAGCGGGCCCGCCATGTCCGGCCACTTCACCGGCGGCCCCGCGTGCAGGATCAGGTTCTTCTTCATGCCCGGCAGGTCGTCGATCGCGCGTCCGATTCCGATGAGCGTCGGCTTGCCCGACAGGATGCGCTTGAACGCCTCCTGGTTCGCCGTGGCGACGTCGAGCGAGTCGTTCGCCTCTATCCGGTCGAAGAGCGCGGCAAGTTTCGAGTCTCCGCCTGCCGGTGGTTTCCAGTCGACCTGCACCGCTTCGACGCCCTGCGCGTTCAGGTTCTCCGCGAAGCTCTCGAGCCCCAGGTTGACGACCGACAGCTCTTCGCCGAACAGCTTGGTGATATTCTCAGCGGCCACTCTGCACGCCCTCCATGATTCGCGCGGCGAGTTTCGCCGCCTGATAGTTCGTCGGCATCACGACGCAGCCGGCCGCCTCGAGCTTTGCTCTCTGACCCGCGAGCCCCTGCGGGTCGCCGTCGGTCCCGGTGATCGACGCGACAACCGGAAGGTAGCCGCCGCGCGCGTCGGCCTTCGCGCGCGCTCCTGTGATGCTCTCCACCATCGCCCCGGCCGGATCTGGATGCGAGCCGTATCCGAGCACGCAGTCGACCAGCAGCAGCGAGACCTCAGGGTCATCGGCCTCCCGGTCGATGCGCTCGGTCCGGATCGACGGGTCGATCATCGGGTGCGGACGACCGACGGTGAAGACGTCTTCGCCCAGGTCGACGATCGTGTGCTCCTGCGACCGCTGCGGGTCTTTGAGTTTGAGCGACGGATCGGCCGCGTCGAACGAGTGAACCCCGCCGAGCGGACCGCTCAGCACCGCGACCGCTTCGTCGGTCAATGTGCCACCGACGAACAGCCCGCGCAGGTATTTCTGCCCGGCCGCGATACCAGCGCGCTCGCGCTCGACGATCGCGTCTATCTGTGCCGTCGGGGCGTCGAAGTCGCCGTGAGCTGGCCCGGCGCCGCCGGCGGCGCCACCCCCGGTCGCGATCGCTACCGCGATCCGCGCCGCGTCGGTGAGGTTGCCGGCGTAGCGGATGCTCCCGTCGTCCGCGGCGGCCTTCGTGCCGACGAAGTGGACGACCGCGGGCTTACCCGTTGCGTTGAGCGCGTCGATCAC
>SKVA01000118.1 GCA_007129695.1 Spirochaetaceae bacterium
AGCCTACCGCGACCGGCTCGCCGGACGCGATGCGCGACTCGATGTCGAGTGCCTGCGCCAGGATCTCGGCCCGCTCCATCGGCCGCCACAACGCGTCGTACCATCCGCGAGCGACGAAGTGATCGAAGACCAGGTCGAACTGGAGATAGTTCATCTCGAGCTGGTGACGCGCAACGGTGCCGCGCAGGTCGTGCGCGGTCGCGTACCACGCTGGCAGCAGGTCGGGCCAGCGCCAGTAGCGGACCTCGGTCCCGGCGAACGCGTAGCAGCGGCCCGTGTTCGTGCCGAAGAGGCTGTACATATAGTCGACGAGCAGCACCAGGTCCGCGTCGTCCACGGAGCCGAACCGGTCACGGATCCAGTCGGCCAGCACCTCGCCGAAGGTACCGACCACGCTCACGTACGCGTCGTTGTTTCCAAAGCTCAGGTTGTCCCGGCCCCAGACGAAGTCGACAAAGCCGACCTGGAAGCGCGTCCGCTTCGTCCGTCCGTCGTCGGCCTCCAGATGCACCGTGACGTCGTGCACGCCCGACCCGAAGAACGGACTCACGTGGAAGAGGTGCTCCGCGCGATCGATGTCGACCGGCATCCGGTACGCGAGCGTACTGGACTCCGCCGCCAGCGTGAACGCCCGCAACCCGCGATCGGGGTCGGGAAGAATCACCTGGAGCATCAGCGGACTCCCGCTGAACGACCGGATGTCGGGCGACGTCGGATCTTCCTGCGCCACCGGCGATGGCGCGAAGTCTTCTGCACGCTGAGCCTGGACGACAGCGGACTCCACGAGCAGCAGCGCGACGACACACGCGAACGACCGCACGATCGACGGGCGGACCAGGGGGCGTATGCACTCGGGCGAACCGATCGCGTACTGCATCGCGTCATATCCATTGTAGCACGAGCGCGGCGATTCGGCTCTTCGTGAGCACGGTGGCAGGTGGCGTTGATCTGCCGGTAGGCCTGCTTGTCGCTAGTCGGAACCCATGGTAGCATCACGGTCCATTACTTCTACTCAGTCAACGATCCGGAGATCCCAGTGGATCAGGTGCGACGACAGGCTATTCTCCTGGTCGAAGACGAGCCGATCATCGCTCTGGGCGAGAAGCTCATGCTGGAACGATACGGGTACGCGGTCACGACAACCACGACCGGAGAGTCCGCGGTAGAGATCATCAGGGACGGCGTCGCGATCGACATGGTCCTGATGGACATCGATCTGGGGTCGGGTATGCCGGGCACTGATGCCGCGCAGATCATCCTGGCCGAGCGGGATCTCCCGCTTGTGTTCCTGTCGTCGCACACCGAACGCGACATCGTCGAACGCACCGAGGGCATAACCTCCTACGGGTATATCGTCAAGAACTCAGGCGAGGCGGTACTGCTTGCGGCGATCAGGATGGCGTTCCGCCTGTTCGAGTCACGGCGCGTCATCGACGACACGTTCACGAACTCCATTAACGGTCTGTGCGTTCACCGGTTCATCCACGACGATTCCGGAACGCCCGTGGATTGCGAGTACGTGCGGGTCAACGCCGCTTTTGAGACGCAGTCGGGACTGTCCGCAGAGGCGATCACCGGGCGCACGATCCGTGATACCTACCCGCGCGGCGAGGCGGACGGAGTTATCAGACTGTACGCGGAGATCCTCAGCGGCCGATCCGAGTCACGACAGGAGCTCTACTTCGCGCCCTCCGACTCCTGGTTTGAGCTCAGCGTCTTCCGGATCAGGGACGACGAGTTCGCGGTGGTCACGAACAACATCACCGAACGGAAACGAACCGCCGAGCGGGTCGCGGCGCACCAACGACGCCTGGACGAGGTGAACCGGATCGGGATGCTGGCCAGTCAGGAAGCCGATCTGGACCGGGTGCTGGGCCTGATCCTGGAGCAGACGATGCGGGTCCTGAATGCGACGGCCGGGATGATCTTCATCCACGACCCCGCGACCGACACGCTTCGGTGGGGCGCGTCGTTCGGCCTGTCGGCTGAGTTCGTAGAATCGTACCGGGATACCCCAATCGTGATGGGAGAGGGCCTCACGGGTGCAATCGCGGCGACTCGCGAACCCATCTTCATTGCGTCTGGTTCGTCGGATGACCCGCGGATAGCCCGCCCGGTCGTCCATGCCGAGCGGCTCAACTCGTTCATCGGTGTGCCGATTCTGGCGTCGGATCGGGTGGTTGGGGTGATGAACGTCCTCACCCGACCGCCGCACGAGCTGTCGGCGGATGATGTGCCGTTCTGCGCGGCAGTCGGTGCGCAAGTCGGGTGGGCGATCGTCACCGCCCGGGTCAATGCCGAACAGGCGCGTGCCGACGCGCGTACGCGCAACGCAACCCAACGGCTCCAGGAGACGCTCGCCCGGATCACGACGATCGTATCGGCGGTCCCGGTCGCGATCCTGGTCTTTGACAAGAACTTGCGGATCATCGACGACAACCCGGCCGCCAGACGCATGTTCTGTCCGGACATTCCGGCGGATGCGGCGCGCCGGTGCGGGGACTACCTGCGGTGCCGCCACTGTCTGGAGCATCAGGAAGGATGCGGTGACACACCGCTCTGCTGCGACTGCGAACTGGACGCTTCGATTACGCATGTCCTCAGCGGCGGTGAGAGCGTTCCCGAACAGGACAAGGAAGTCGAGCGGGTCGCCGGCGGGAGCCTCTGGATCCGCTTCGCTGTCGTACCGCTCTCGCTCCACGGCGAACCGTGTGCGCTGTTGGTCGCGCAGGATATCACCGCGCGCAAGCGTGCCGAGTCGGACATGGCCCGACAGCTTGCGGAGAAGGAGTCGCTGCTGAAGGAGATCCATCACCGCGTCAAGAACAACATCGGCGCGATCGCGAGCATGCTGTCGCTGCAGGCGGACTCGGCCGTTGGGTCGGAGACCCGGAGTGCACTCGAAGACGCGGCGTCGCGCGTTCGGAGTATGAGCGCGCTCTATCAGAATCTGCTCCTGGGAGAGGAGTATCAGCACGTGTCGATGCGTGACTACGCCGAAGGCGTGATCGCGTCGATCGCGCGGGTCTACCCGCACAACGGTCGTATCGCGGTGGACACACGGGTCGCCGACTTCACGATCGACGCGAAGCGGGCGGTGTCGGTCGGGATCATCCTGAACGAGCTCGTGACCAACGCGTTCAAGTACGCGTTCGACGGCAGAGACGACGGCTCGCTCTCCATCGCGATCGACGACTCAGACGCAACGGTCGCGGTGACGGTGCGCGATGACGGTGTAGGGATCGACACGGGTGCCGACAACGACGGACCGACCGGATTCGGGCTATCGCTGGTGCGTATGCTCGCGGAGCAGCTCGATGGGAGCTTCACGGTGCGGAACGAGCGGGGAACGACCAACCTGGTGCGGTTTCCGCTGTAGGCGAGCGATCGGCGAACCTCGGTCACCAGAAGCACCGCCTCTTCACGGGCGCTCATACACGACCCTCCCGTTCGCCTCGATGCTCTCGCGGAACTCGGGCTCGATCCGTTCGAGTTGCACGATATCGACGGGGAACCTGGTCAACTCCTCTGCCAGTCCGCAGATCCGCGACAGGAGCGCGGGGTCGCTCACGCCTTCTAGCGCGACGTCGATGTCCGAGTAGGGCCGGAAGCGCTCCGGCCGGAGCAGCGAGCCCCACTGCACGATCCGTCGAGGCAGAGCCTCGCGGACGATCATGTCGACGATCGCATCGAAGTCCGCACACGCCTGCGCGTAGAGCGCGTCGATCCGCGCCTGCCGCGCGGCAACCTTCCGTTCGAGAAAGCGGCGCATGACAGCGGCGGTCGGTTCCACGCTCGCATTGTACCTGGGCACGGGAAGCCGGTCGAGATGCACCGGCGGGTCCGTCGAGGTCAAGCGAGCGCGTTCTGGATCATCAGCGCCGCCTGATCGGCGAAGCCCTGCAGAAGCGAGACTTCCTCGTCGTCGAACGCGTGAACGCCACCGGTCGACGACAGGATCAGCACGCCGAGCGTCCGGTCGCGCAGGCGGATCGGGACGTACAGATTGGACCGCAGGTTACGCAGCTCGACGATCTCGCGCTCAGCGGACGTCAGCTCTGCAGCCTGGGCATCTTCAAGGATCACGACGGTCGCGGTCTCGATCGCTCGGCGCACGCGCGGGTGGTCGCGCAGCGGTGCGCATCGAAACTCCGCGGGAAAGTCAGCCGGCGTCGGCGGGCAGGTCGCAGTCAGGCGTACCGTACCGTCGGAATCGCACAGGTAGACCGCGCCGCTGTCCAGGCGCATCACCTCGGTAGCGCTATCGACGAGCGACTGTACGAGTTCGGAGAGCTCCCCGGCCGCGGTGAGCGATCGGCTGATCTGCAGGAACGCCGCGAGCCTGCGGTTGCTGTCGCGCAGCGCCGTGTTGGCCAGATGGAGTCGGAACGCCATCCGGATCGACGCGAGGAGCACGGTTGGATTCGAGTGCTTCAGAATGTACCCGTACGACGTGATCTGCTCGGCCCGATCGGTATACTCGCGCTCGGTATGCGACGACAGGAACACAACTGGGACATCGCGCACACGCTGGATCATTCGTGCGGCTTCGGTCCCGTCGATTCCAGCTCCGAGATCGATGTCCATGAGGACGAGATCGACGTCTGCGCGCTCGTTCACCAGATCGACGGCCCGCTCACCGGTGGGCGCGTGAACAACACCGTAGCCCTCTCGCTGGAGGAGCTGCTTCTCTGCCAGCGCGACAATGGCCTCATCCTCCAC
>SKVA01000159.1 GCA_007129695.1 Spirochaetaceae bacterium
CCGCGGGCAGGTCTTTATTCCGGGCGAAACCGCGTGCGACGGTGACTGGATGGCCCCGCTCGACTGGGTTGCGCGTGAGCTCCCCCTCGACGAGGCGCTCCCGCCGGGCGTCGGGCGCGGTATCGCGATCGGCGTGAAGAACTCGATACCGGCCACCACGTCGTTCGCACGGATTCGGCTCGCCGCCGACGGGAGCCTCACGGTCTACGTCGGCACGACCGAGATGGGACAGGGTGCCAGAACGACCATGTCGAAGATCGCCGCACGCTCGCTCGGACTCCCGCTCGACCGGGTGAGCGTGATCGCCGGCGATACCGGCACGGTCCCGTTCGACTCGCTCACCGCGTCGAGTCGCTCGACGGTGTCGATGGGAAACGCCGTGAAGTCGGCGTGTGCGCGGCTGCTCGCGCGGATCGACGAGCTCGCGGCGACGTACGAGGACGAACTCGCGGCCTTGCGTGGGACCGGGACGGTCCCGTACGTGGATGTCCTGGCCGCCCATTTCGGTCGCGGCCAGGGGGAGATCGAAGCAACCGGCGAGTATCTGGCGATCCGCGATGCGTCGCACCCGCTCGGCGGGCCGACCCCCTTCTACGAGTACCTGGTCACGGGGATCGAGCTCGTGGTCGATCCTGAGACCGGCGTCGTAAAGGTGACGAAGCTCATCACGATGACCGACGCCGGCCGCATCGTGAACCCTCGTCGGGCCGCCGGCCTCGACGAAGGGGGGGCGGTGATGGGACTCGGCTTCACCTTCTTCGAGCAACTGATTCAGAACGAGCACGGCCGGATCCTCAACCCGAATTCGCTCGACTACCGGATCCCGGCTATCGACGACGTGCCCGCGATGATGCACAGCGAGTTCCTGGAGAACGGCGACGGGCCCGGACCCTTCGGCGAAAAAGGGATGGGCGAAGGCGGCATCCTCGCGGTCGCGCCGGCGGCCGCAACGGCGATCGAGCAGGCGGTGGGGGTGCGGCTTCGGCAACTTCCGTTCACCGCCGAGCGAATCTGGGAAGCAATCCAGGACGCAATAGAGAGCGATCAACAACGAAACGGTCCGACGGATGCGCCGGCCGGCAACACAAGGAGGAACGGATGAAAATCGCAGTATTCACGGTATCGACCCCCGAATACGGGATCGACGAAACGATCGAACTCGTCAAAAGGCTCGGTTACGACGGAGTCGAGTGGCGGGTCAGCACGCCGGCTCCGGCGCAGGAGCCGGAGAACTACACGTTCGAGGGACGCTACTGGAGCTACAACCGGAGTACGATCGACATCGCCCGGGTCGAAGAAGAGCTTCCGGCGGCGGCCGACAAGGCGCGCGCAGCGGGGCTCGAGGTCCCTGCGGCGACCACCTACCTTCGCATGTCTGAGGCACCTATCGACGACATTCGGCGCGCGCTCGGCGCGGCGAAGAAGGCGGGCATCCGCTTCATGAGGACCCCGGCCCCGGGGTACGATCGAACGAAGCCGTACGACAAGCTCTTCGCCGCGACCCGGAAGGCGATCGAGGCGACAATACCACACGCGAGCGACGCGGGAGTTCGGCTCTGCTTCGAGATGCACATGAACACGATCATACCGAGCGCGAGCGCCGCGCGGCGCCTGCTCGAAGGACTCCCGACCGAGCAGGTGGGGGTGATCTACGACCCAGGCAACCTCGTGATCGAGGGGTTCGAGAACTACCAGATGGGGCTCGAGATACTCGGCGACTACCTGGCCTACGTTCATGTGAAGAACACGAAGTGGGGGCACCATTCGGACGCTGAGGGCCACCCGTGGAAGTGGGAGTGGGATACGATCGAGGAAGGGATGGCAGATTTCGCCGACGTACTCGCCTCGCTCCGGGCGATCGGCTACGACGGGTGGCTGTCGATCGAGGACTTCTCGAACGAGCAGCAGACCGAAGAGAAGCTCGCCGGGATCGTCGGCTATCTGCGTCGGCTGATCGCCGAGTCGGAGCGCTGACATGAACGTCGATGCGATACGGATTCAGGACAAGGGACGCATCGCGATCGAGCAGGTCGAGCATGAGGCGCCGGGCCCGGGCGAGTTGACCGTTCGGCTGTCGATGAGCGCGGTCAGCCCCGGTACCGAACGAGCGATCATCCTGGGGCTCGAGAACACGGGCACGATGGGACAGCGCGGACTCGGGTACGCGGCAGTTGGTACGGTGGAAGCAGTGGGAGACGAAGTCGACGCCGTGCGCTTCGCGCCTGGCACGCGCGTCGCGTGCTTCACGCTACCGCACCGACAGGTGGGCAACGTGGCCGCAGCGTACTCGGTTCCAGCTCCTCCGGAAGTCGATGACCGCCACGCAGCGCTCACGGCGATCGGTCAGATCGCGCTGCAGGCGGTACGCAAGGCGCGGATCGAGCTCGGAGAGGCCGTTGCGATCTTCGGTCTCGGGCCGATCGGGCTGACCGCGCTCGCGCTCGCCCGGCTCGCCGGCGCGCACCCGGTGATCGGGATCGACCGCGCTGCGAACCGGCTTGCCATCGCGAAGCAGTTGGGCGCGGACGCGGTGGTGAACACGGCCGATGAGGGGTGGCAGGAGCGGGTCGCGGCCGCTTCGGGCGGAGAGGGCCCGGCGGTTGTGATCGAATCGACGGGCTTCCCCGAGCCGGTCTCGCTCTCGTTCGCGATCGCAGCGAAGTTCGGCCGCGTGGTTCTGCTCGGAAGCACCAGGGCGCACGCGACCTTCAACCCGTACCAGGAGATCCACCGCCCGGCGCTGACCGTCATCGGCGCTCACGTGATGTCGGTCCCCAATGTCGAGTCACGGCCCGGATACTGGACCTGGCCGGACGACGCGTCTGCTTATCTCCGGTTCGTCGCCTCCGGCAGGATCGACCTCACGCCGATTATGGAGGAGCCGGTCGCGTACCGCGACATGCAATCGGTCTACGCGAGGGTCATCGATTGGGACCCGACGATCATGGTGCCGTTCCTGGCGTGGGAGTAGCCGGAGATTCGCACTTGTTTCCCCCCTCCCGCCGCGATATGCTCGGCGTATGAAACGCTCCTTGCTTCTGGCAGTGTTCGTCATCATCGCCGCGACCGCGGCGGGCGCCCGACCGCAGTCGGTGTCGCTCGGCGTCGGAGCCGGTGTCGCCGCAACGCATCCGGCCGACGCTCCCGCGGACGTGTCGTTCGCGTGGGGCTTCTCCGTGAATATCCCGATCCTCAACACGCTCCACCTGTCGCCGTCGTCGGAGGTCTACCGCGACGCCGGCGTGTACGCTACCGATATCGCGCTCGCGTTCAGGTTCGTCGTCCCACTGCGGACCGCGGATCTCTACGTGGGCGTCGCGCCCGGGCTGACCGCGTCGGGCACGACTACGACGCCTCACGTCGGCGCGCTCGGTGGGGTCGTGTTGCCGCTCATCAGCAACGTCTCCTGGTTTGCGCAGTACAAGTACAAGGTGATCTTCACCGGCGCGACGAACGCGCGGGTCTCGCACGCGAGCGCCGGACTGCTCTTTTCGTTCTGACGGGCCGGCACTCCCGGCGTTAGGGCTCCTACGCGTCGGCGCACGACTCGCTGGAGGCGGCGACCTCCTGAGGCACGCCCGGCTCGAGGTGGAGTTCGGTTCCGCACACCGTGATCGACAGCGGTTCGCCGTCAAAGACCTCGAACCGGTACCGTTCGTGGTCGAAGTCGACGCGAAGCCGGCTTTCGTGGAACCGGAGCGGAAACCGCAGGCGCTTCCATCCGCCGGGCAGACGCGGCGTGAACGACAGTTTGCCGCCAAAGTCGGTCATCCCGCCAAAGCCGTACGTCAGCGCCATCCAGACGCCGCCGGTCGACGCGACGTGAACGCCATCGACCACATTGCCGGCCACGTCGGCAAGGTCCATCATCAGCGCGTACTGGAAGTACTCGAGCGCCTTCTTCTCGTACCCGATCTCGGCCGCCAGAATCGACTGCACGCACGCCGACAACGATGAGTCGCCGGTCGTCAGAGGATCGTAGTAGTCGAAGTTGCGACGCTTCTCTTCGATCGTGAACTCGTTACCCAGTAGAACCATCGCGAGCACGACATCGGCCTGCTTGATCACCTGGTGGCGGTAGATGACAAGCGGATGGTAGTGGAGCAGCAACGGGTACCGATCGACCGGCGTGTTGTCAAAGTCCCACACCTCCTTCTCCAGGAAGTTCGCGTCCTGAGGGTGGATACCCCGTTCGGAGTCGTACGGGATGTGCATCGCTTCGGCAGCACGACGCCACTCGGCGACCTCAGAAGCCTCAAGTTGGGTCACGTGTTGCAGGTGCGAATAGACGTCGGGGCGTTCGTCGCGAATCCAGTCGACTACGTCGGCTGCGAACCTGAGATTCGCTCTGGCCATCAGATTGGTGAACGTGTTGTCGTTCACGACGGTCGTGTACTCGTCGGGGCCGGTCACGCCGTGGATATGGAACGCCTTACTCTTGGGGTTGAAGAAACCGAGTCCGACCCACAGCCGAGCGGTCTCGACCAGGATCTCGGCCCCTACTTCGGCAAGGATCTCACGATCGCCGCGAACATCGGCGTAGCGACGGATCGCGTACGCGATGTCGGCGTCGATATGGTACTGCGCGGTGCCGGCGGCGTAATACGAAGATGCCTCTTCGCCGTTGATCGTCCGCCACGGGAAGAGCGCCCCGCGCTCGGATAGCTCCGCCGCGCGTTCACGCGCAAGATCGAGCATCGAGTGACGGAACCGCAGCAGGTTTCGGCTGATCCGCGAGCTGGTGTACGTCAGGAAGGGCACGACGTACACCTCGGTGTCCCAGAAGTAGTGCCCTTCGTACGCCTGGCCGGTCAGTCCCTTCGCCGGGATGCCGGTCGTCTCCGCGCGCGCCGACGCCTGGCAAAGCTGGAAGATGTTCCAGCGGATCGCCTGCTGGACGCGCGGCGCGGCATCGACCGCGACATCGGACCGATCCCAGAAGTCGGACAGGAAAACGCGTTGAGTGCGCTCGAGCTCGTCGTAGCCGGCGCGGGTGCAGCGATCGAGCGTCCGGTTCGCTCGATCGACGAGTTCGACCGGCGGGACAGACCGGGACGTATGGTACGTGAAGTACTTGGTGATCACGAACGGGACGCCGGCGCGCGCGTCCACGGTGAACACGACCTTGCCAAGGTCGGCCGACCAGGTCGGAGTGGGGTACCACTCGTTTTCGGTCTGAACGACGTGATCGATACCGACGCCGAGCGTCATCCGGGAGTTGGTCGTCCGGTACCCGGTCACGACCCGGAGATCCCTCGCGTCGTGATCGGTCGCGTTGAGCACGCGATGCTCGAAGCTCTTCGCGCGCCGCGGGTCGTCGTTGGCCCTGCGGCCATTACCGTTCCTCGGCTCGTCGGTCGCCCGGCTATCCTGCCGGTTGAGGAGCTGCGACGAGATCACGACCGGTGCGTCGGTGTCGATACAGATTTCGAACCGGATCGCTCCGACGTGACGATACTCAAGCGATATGAGTCGCCGTGATGATATCTGGACCTGCTTGCCGGCCGGCGACGACCAGTTCATCGTTCTGACCAGAACGCCTTCGCGAAAGTCGAGCGACCGCTCGTACTCGGTCAGGCGCGCGGTCGGGAGGTAGAGCGGCTCGTCGTCGACGTAGAGCTTCATGATCGTCGCGTCGGGAACATTGACGATCGTCTGCCCGGTCCGCGCGAAGCCGAACGCCTCCTCTGCGTGCCGGATCGGCCAGGTCTCGTGAAACCCGTTGCAGAACGTCGCCGACTCGATCGCGGGACGCCCCTCCTCGAAGAGCCCACGAACCCCCAGGAAGCCGTTCGAGAGCCCGAAGATCGTCTCCGCGTTGCCCATCCAGTCTTCGGAGAACGACGTTTCGACTATCCGCCACTCGTCGGACGGGTAGAGGTGCTCCGGCAGCAGCTTCAGTTTCCTTGGGATCATCGCGTCTGGCCCCCGGATCCCACTATAACGCCGCATCCGCGCGGTGTCATGCAGAAAACGCCTCTTCGCCTCGCGCGGCTGACCGTAGGTCCGGCGGACCTACGGTCGCTTGCACGAACTCGCGTCGTGCCGTACGGTAGGCCATGGCGGTCATCAACCGGTACGCATGGATCAGGATCGTGTCGCTCTTCGTACTGGCCGTCGGCGCCGCGGCCGGGGTGCGGTGGACCAGCCGGATCGAGCTCGCACTCCTGGATGCACGGTTTCTGATCGCGCGCAGCGTATCGCCCCGGGTTCCGGCTGGTGCAGCCGTCGTACTCGTCACGCCCGACACCGAACGGGCGATCGGATCGACGATGGGGCCGCACTGGCGCGACCGCTTCGCGGCGCTCCAGCGTGCGCTCTCAGAGGCAGGAGCCACCGCTGTCGTCTGGGAGATCAACTTCCCTCCGGTCGACGCCGCACTCGACCAGTCGTTCGCCGATGAACTGATGAAGCTACCAACCGTCGGCGCCGAGTCATCGCACGCGCCGACGAGCGAACACCTCCAGTCGGCGTTCGCCGGGCTCGGCTGGGCAGGACTCACGATCGCCGACTCCACGCCACGGCGCACGCAGGCGCGGTTCGGTCTTCCACCGCTGGGAGCGTTTGCAGCGCAGGTCGCCGGCGGGCAGCGAATCGTGCGAACCGATGAGGTGTGGATCGACTACTCGCATCGGATCGATCGGGTGCCGGTACTTGACATGCACGCGGTACTCGGGCTGGACGCCGATGGCGCACCGCTCGCCGACCCGACGACCCAGATGGACGCGATTCGCAGGGCGGTGGTGTTCGTCGGCACCGACTTCCCGGATGATCGGGGAGTGACGATCCCCGGCAGCAGGGTCAACCCGCAGCCAACGGTCTTTGCGCACGTCGCGTCGATGTGGTCGTACATAGACCGGCGCTCGGTCACCCGCCCGGGGGACACCGCGGCGACGCTTATCGCTGCCGCATTCGCGATTGCGATGGTGTTCGCGTTGACGGCACGACCGGGCCTTCGGCTCATCGGTGTGCTGGCGACAACAGCGGCGGTTCTGGTGGTGCCGGTCGTCGGCTTCGTGGCGTGGCGACTCTGGCTTCCGATGGCGACCATGCTGGCGCTGGTGGCGGTCGCCGCGGCCGTCGTGGCATTGCTGACCGGCGTCGACCGTCTGGTCCGGTACCGTCAGAGTCTGGGCTTCTCACCGCGGCTTGTCGAGTACGGTCCCGCGAGGCGAGCGGGCGATGGCGCCGACGAACGCTTCGCTGCTGTAGTCTGCGCCGATCTGCGCGGCGCGACGCGGCTGATCGTGCGGTACTCGGCCGCCGAGGTCGAACGCGTCGTGTCATCGTACATGCGCGAGATGGAGTCGATCGTCGAGTCGTACGGCGGGTATGTGAACAAGTTCGTCGGCGACGAAATCGTCGCGGTATTCGGGTACCCCAAGGATGAGGAGGACGTCACCGACCGCGCGGTGCGCGCTGGACAGGCGATGATAGACCGATACCGCACGCTTCTGGCGGAGTGGAGCGTTGAGAACCTTCCAATACCCGATGGGATCGATATCGGCATCGATGCCGGAACGGTACGCTTCGCACGGGTGGGCGGCCGCAGTCGCAGCCAGTACGACCTGATCGGCGGGGTCATCGGAGCCGCGCATCGCTTCCAGATGATGTGCGTGCTCCACGAAACGTCGATGATCCTCCCTGCCGAGGTCGCCGAGGCACAGCGCGTCTACCAGATCGACCACGGCCCGCTGATTTTCATCGGTGAGTCGCTCATCAAGGGACAGAGCAGACGCCGGCTCTATGCGCTGCGCAGGTCGGCTCACTGACGCAGCTACTCGTCATCAAATGCCCAAGGAAGTGATGCTCTGCCGGCGGCGTCGCTCGCGCGTGTTCCGCCCTGGTCACCAACAAGGTGGATGTTGAGCGTGTAGAGCTCGGGTGACACCTCGCCAAGAATCGTCATCTGCCGAGTCGCGGCTGCGCGATCACCGGCAAGATGGTACGCCTGCGCGCGAAGCAGCGTGACCAGCGCCCCACCCGGCCTGATTCGATCGGCGTCATCAAGCCACGCGAGCGCACCGGCGGCATTGCCCGCGAGCATTTCCAGGTTCGCCAGGTTGATGTACGCGGCGCGATGGGTCGGATCGATCGACAGCGCCCGGCGAAACGACGACTCGGCGGCCGCTGGCTCGGCAAAGACTCCGTGCAGGATTCCGAGCCGATTGAGCGTGCGCACCGCCGCAGCGCCGGCGCGCCCGGCGAGCTCGGACTCGAGTTCGCGGACGCTCCGCTCGTAGAGCACGGCCGTAACGTCGGCGAGCGAGTCAGCGTACCGCGGTTCGACGAGCGAACGCGGCGGCGGTGCGACGGAGAAACTCGGATCGGAGAGCGGGAGAGGCGGGAAGCGTTGCCACTGATCGATCACCGGCAGGAACTCGATCTGTCCGAGCGGCTCGTACCGTGCGTAGAGCCTCGATCCTTCGCGCCACGACGCAAGGAATCCCTGGTCCAGGATGGTAGTCTCAAACGGAACCCAGATCGTGCCGTTGTGGGCGATCACGCGCGTGTCGGGAGACTCGAACAGCCAGCGGTTCGCCTCCGGCTCCCCGGTGTCGAACGCAAGAAAGACATGAGCGGGGCTGGTCATGATCGCGGTTGCGATGCCGACTGCTTCGTAGAGCGATGCCAACAACGCGGTGGTGTCGTCGCAGTCGCCGATCCCGAGCCGGAGCGTGTTTCGCGGAAAGCGAACGGTGTCGACGACCGTTGGATTCCCAAGGACTTCGGTTATCCCGGTGACCGGATCCTCAACGTAGTGCAGGCCGATCGCTCCAACCGCGTCGGCGATCAACGCAGCGCGGAACAGACGCCCGGACAGATGGAACCGCCGCGCGTCGCCGACGTCGGCGAACGCCGCCGCGAACGCTTCGACGATCTGGTCGCGCGGAGTCACAAACGCAGCGAGCTTACCCGAGTCGTCCCACGTCAGCGCAGTGGCGCGGTGAACCGTGACCACCTCGACCGCGCTCGCGTCGCGCTCCTGTCCGTCAACGCGGTACGACAGCGACACGCGAACCGGGACAGGGCTGCTCTCCTGGATCCGGAGCGAATCGGCAGAGATCGGAACGCGAAGCGCAAGCGTAGCCGACTCGCCTGGTTCAATGCTCGCGGCTCTGCCACCGGGGGTCGGGAACTCCAGATAGCGCATCTCGACGGTTACGCGAACGTCCTCGATCGCGGAGGTCCCGTCGTTACGGACGACGACGCTGCCGGCCGGATTGGTCTGGTACACCGCGTAGAGCGCGGGAAAGAGATCGCCGATCGCGACCTCCTGGATCGACAGCGGCGGGCGATCGTCGGGCGGCGCCGATGCGCGCTCGTACGCGCGGCGGAGCTCGGCCAGTCGCTGCCGCGCGGCGTCGTTACCAGGGGCAAGACCGATCAGCGACTCGAACTCCGTCTGCGCGCGCTGGTACGCCCACGCCGCGCTTGCCGGGCCGCGTGTTTCCAGCAGGTCAATCGTCTGCGCAAAGAGTCGCTCGGCGTTCTCCTCCAGGCGCTTCAACAGTACCGCGTCGCGTCGCGCTGCAATCGTGCGCCGCGTCGGATCGATTGCATACGCGGTCTCCCACACGTACGCGGCGGCCTCCCACGCTTCGATCTCCTCGTACAGGGATGCACGTTCGGCAAGCGCGCTCTGGTCGTATGGGTTGCGTCGAAGCTTCTCGTTCGATTCGAGCAGTCGGCGTTCGGCATCGGTCAGCGCGCGGTGCTCCTGGATCGCGTCGACGTCGATCAGCTGGGAAATCCGCTTGAGCTGGATATTCAGGAGATACACGAGTCCGCTCTCATGGTCGACGTGCATCCCGGTGTGCATCATCAGCTGCCCCACCTCGGGCAGATCGTCGGCGAACACCTCCCACATCACGCGTCCATCGCGCGCGATCCGCGCAATCCGGTCCAGAAAGAGCGCGATGATATCGCCATTGGGGTACGGGGAGAACGCGCGAAGCCCGATCGCTGTCGACATCGACACGTGAGGGTGCGTCATGCCAAGACGGTTCCCGTCGGTATCGAACGTGAAAAACGCACGATGTGTCGGCTCCCACACAACCAGGGTGTTGTCGGGTCCCGCCGCGATGAACGACACGTAGGTGCCCTGCGGCAGGTCCAGGCGTACCTGCTCGACCCCCTGCCCCGACGTCCGTACGAAGGTCTGGTTCATGTCGAGCGTGAAGACGCTCCCGTCGTCGGTCACCGCCAGGTTCATGACGGTCGATCGCGTCGGTAGCCGGAACGGGGTTGGGATCTCCGGAACGATCCGGACGAGCCCCTGCTGAGCCATCGACGCTGCGAACACGGTGCCTGCAGGCGTGACGTCGGCGTGCGTCGCCCACGCACCGGTCAGCTCGGGCCCGACGCCGAGCTTTGCCTGCTCGCGGAAGAACGGATCGGTCTCCAGGACTACCGACCCGGCGGCGATCATCAACCTGCCGGGCAGGCCCGTCAACGAATAGGGCTGGATGAAGCTGGTGGCGGGCAGATCACCGGTCGCGACGTAGTCGGTTGTAAAGTCCTGGAGGAACGTGAGCGACCCGACCGGCGGCGCATCGGCAGTCAGGACACCGTGGAGAAATCGGATCATCGACGCGAGTTCGCGATGGAGCAGCTCGTTCCACGACAGCTGGTGCACCGCCGATTCCGACCGTCCGTCGGCGGTTTCGCCGTTGAGCACGATCATCGTCTGCCCGTCGGTTCGCGTCGCAACGACGCGGATCCGCACCGCCGGCGCGGTTCGCGCGGAGACGGGCGCGGTGCGAAGCGCGAACCCGTCGTACCGGACGGTCAGCCCCGGGGTGGCATCGTCGATCTCGGCGATCGCGCGCATGATCTGCTCGTCGATGAAGCGTTGGGTCTCGGCGGAAGCCGGCGACACGGTCGGACGAGCGATCTGCACGACGTCGGCGAAGGCACCGGCGCACGAGAGAACGACCAGGAGCGCGATCAGCGCGATCGGGTGCGGTCCGGAGACGAACAGTCGGACTCGGGCGTGATCCGACAGGCCGCGGGAGATTATCCGATACATACACTCATCATATCACACGTTGTGACCGCCGGCTGGTAGGCTCTCTTCGGGCGGTTTCCACGTCGGAGGATCCGGCGTACACTGCCGCATGCCATCGTACCGGTTTCGTCTGGAGTTCGCCGTACGCGACTACGAGTGCGACCTTGAAGGGATCGTCAACAACGCGGTGTATCTGAACTACCTGGAGCACTGCCGACACGAGTTTCTCAGGAGTGTCGGCGTTGACTTCGCAGCGGTCGTCGCGGCGGGTACGCACCTGGTCGTCACTCGCGCTGAGGTCGACTACCGACGCTCGCTGACGAGTGGGGATCGATTCTGGATCGGACTCGACATAGAACGCCCGACGCGGCTGAAGCTGGTGTTCGTGCAGGACGTCTATCGGTTACCCGACGACGAGCTGATCGCCGCCGCTCGCATCACCGGCGCGGCGCTCTCTGCGTCGGGGCGGCCGGTGCCGATCGAATCGGTAAGCGAACGGTTTGCCGCCTACATCGCACCGCAGGCGCACTGACCATCGCACTCGGCCGACTGGCCGCCGCAGCACATCTCTGGCTGCGCGCCACGGCCGACGCTGACGATCGATATCATGCGGTTCAGACTCTCCGATCCGCAGTCGGTACAGACGAGCTCAGGCTGGTCCGAACTCACCCCCACCAGGTATTCGCTGACGGTACCGCAGCTCTTACACTTGTACTCGTAAAGTGGCATCGCTCTCATCCTCAGCGATAGAGATACCCGATTCCATCGCTCTTGTAAACGGCCGGCCCGCGACGATCGCGGGCCGGGACGGTCACACGCCGACTTCCGGCCGCTCTGCGGCGTGCAGCAGGTTTTCGATCCGGGCCTCCGGCGCGTGGTTGCGCACGTGCTCCACGACCTTCTCCGACTCACGGTCGTTGGCGACCTTGCCGGTCACGCGAATGACCGCCTGGCGTTTCCAGAACGGGCCTTTCTGGAGCATCTCAACGCTGATCTTGGAAGCATCCTTCAGCGTTGGATCATCGCTAATGACCTTCTGGATTGCCGCCTGCATCTGTTCCAGACTCTGCTGTGCCATACTCCCTCCGTGGCGTCTGGACCTTCTTGAAACCTCGGTCCAGCGTAGACAAGTGTGAGGCCGCCGTCAGCACCTGTAAAGGGCCAAAAGGGCAGTCGCGTCGGGTTTTTCGTGTCCAACCTGGTGCCGTTGGACTACTCGATCGGGAAGTGGCACGCGATTCGGTGATTCTCCGCAATATCGTGCACCGCGGGAACCTCAGTGCGGCACCGATCGCGCGCGTACGGACATCGGGTGTGGAACACGCACCCACCGGGCGGATCGGACGAGTCGGGCATCTCGCCGCTGAGCACAACGCGCGATCGGCGCCGCGCACCGACCCGGCGTACACTCGGCACCGCCGACATCAGCGCCTGCGTGTACGGGTGCCGGTAGTCGGCAAACAGCGAGTCGCGCGACGCAAGCTCCATGAGGCGACCAAGGTACATCACCGCGACATCTTCGGACGCGTGGCGCACGACGCTCAGGTCGTGGCTGATGAAGACGTACGTGAGCCCGAACTCGCGCTGGAGGTCATCGAGCAGGTTCATGATCTGCGCCTGGACCGATACATCGAGCGCGGACACCGGCTCGTCGGCGATGATCAGTTCGGGCCTGAGCGCGAGCGCGCGGGCGATCGCGATCCGCTGCCGCTGACCGCCGGAGAACTCGTGCGGTTTGCGGTCGCGCCTCGCCGGGTCGAGTCCGACGCGTTCGATGAGGTCGGCGGCGTAGGCGGCGCGCTCGGTGCGCTCGAGTCGGTGATGCACGTGAAGCGGCTCCTCCACGATCGACTGCAGCGACTGCCGCGGATTGAGCGAAGAAAACGGGTCCTGGAACACCATCTGGATCCGGGAACGGATCGACCGCCGCAACTCGGGTTCGCGAAGGTGCGTGACATCGCGTCCGTCAAAAACGACCGTACCGGCGGTCGGCTCGACAAGCCTGATGACGCACTTGCCAAGCGTGGACTTGCCGCTACCCGACTCACCGACGATGCCGAGCGTTCCGCCGCGTCTGAGATCGAAGCTCACGTCACTGACCGCATACACGTGCCCGCGGGTTCGCTGGAACACGCCGGCCCTGATCGGAAAGGTCATCGACAGACCCCGGACGCTGAGCAGGGGTTTGCTCATGCCGGTGGGTCTCCCGATGGCGATCCTTCACTCCCGGGTTCCCCGTCGAACAGATAGCAGCGAACCTGATGTTCGGGCTCGACTTCAATCATCCGCGGAACCGCGAGCGGACATCGGTCGAATGCCACCGGGCAGCGCGGGGCGAACCGGCACCCCGGCGGCAGCGCGTCGGGCCGAGGAACGCTGCCGGCGATCGACCGTAGACGCGTGACCGGACCTTCGATCGCCGGAATGCAGTCGAGCAGACCGCGCGTATAGGGGTGGCACGGGTTGTCGAAGAGCCGGTCTGTCGGCGCGGACTCCACGGCCTGACCGGCGTACATAACCACGACCCTATCGGCAACCTCTGAGACCACCGCCAGATCGTGCGTGATCAGAAGAATCGCGGAGCGGACGCGCTGTGAGAGCTCCTGCAGGAGCTCCAGTATCTGCGCCTGGATAGTGACGTCGAGCGCGGTTGTCGGTTCGTCGGCGATCACCAGGCGCGGCTCGCACGCGAGCGCGATTGCGATCATCACGCGCTGTCTCATCCCACCCGACAGGCGGTGCGGATACTCACCGATGAGGCGGCGGGGCCGCGCAAAACCGACCAGAGAGAGGAGCTGTTCGGCGCCGCGTTTGGCCTGGTCGGAGGTGTGACCAAGGTGGTAGCGAAGCACCTCCATGATCTGCTCGCCGATGGTCATCAGCGGATTGAGCGACGTCATCGGCTCCTGGAAGACCATCGACACGTCGCGTCCACGCACGCGCTCCATCTCGCGATCGGTCAGCCGCGTCAGATCGCGCCCGTCCAGAAGGATCCGGCCGGAAACGATCTGGCCACCGCTGGGAACGAGCCCCATGATCGACAGACCGGTCATGCTCTTGCCGCACCCCGATTCGCCGACGAGCGCGACCGTCTCGTTCCGGTCGATCCGGAGGTCGAGCCCGTCTATCGCCTTCACCGTCGCGTCGCCGCGCAAAAACCAGGTACGCAGGTCCTCGACGACGAGCGCTGCGTCGGAGGGTACAGCGTCGCTCATCCGTGCGCCTCTCTGACGTCGATCGCGTCGCGAATCCCGTTACTGAGCGAATAGAACCCGAGCACCATCAGCGTGATCGCCAGACCGGGCCCGAGGGTGAACCACGGCGTGCGCATGAAGTGCCCCTGCGCCTCCCGGAGCATCCGGCCCCAGCTCGGATCGGGCAGTTGCACGCCCAACCCCAGGTAGCTGAGCCCCGCCTCGCTGAGGATCGCCCCGGCGAACGCGACCGATCCAGCAATCACGAGCGACGTCATCACATTCGGGAGTATGTGCTTCGCCATGATCACCGCCGGCCGCACTCCGATTGTCCGCGCCGACTGCACGAACTCGATGCTCCGGTACTGCAGGAAGCCGCTCCGCGCGATCCGTGATATTCCGGGGATGCTCATGACTCCGATCGCGAACGCGGTGTTGAGCGTTCCCGGACCCGCGACCGCGATCACCATCAACGCCATGATGAGCCCGGGGAACGCGAGCAGGCCATCCATCACGCGCATGAACAACTCATCGACCCATGAGCCCAGGTACCCGGCAAGCCCACCGATCATCGTTCCGACGACGATGCCGATCCCGACGGCAACGATCCCGACGTAGAACGCGGTGCGTCCACCGTACATGAGCCGACTGAGAATGTCGCGCCCGAAATTGTCGGTACCGAGCAGGAAGCGCGCGCTCGGGCCCTCGAACCGGTGCTCGCGGTGCATCGCGTTCACATCATGCGGCGTATAGACGAAGCTCACGAGCGTCACGAGCGCCATCGAACCGATGATCACGATGCCGATGATCAGGTTCACGTTGGTTCGACGGCGTCCGCCCGCCGGACCTTGTGTCACCGTCACGTGAGCTCGATCCTTGGGTCAACCACGTGGTACGCGAGGTCGACGAGCAGATTGAAGAACGCGACGGCGAACGTGATGTAGAGGATGAGCCCCTGGATGAGCGGAAAGTCGCGCGCGCTGACCGCATTGACCAGCAGGAGCCCGAGTCCCGGGAGTGCAAACACCTGCTCTATGATGATCGTGCCGACGACGACGTTCGAGAAGATCATGCCAATCACGGTAATGACTGGAAGCGACGCGTTGCGCAGCACGTGGCGGTAGATCACGGTGCGAATCGGAAAGCCCTTGCTGCGCGCGGTCCGGACGTAGTCGTGGCTCAGTTGATCGATGACAGAGTTTCGGGTGTAGCGGACAACCACCGCGATCAACGGGACAGAGATTGCGATCGCCGGAAGCATCACCGAGTGCAGCGACCGCAGAAGACCTTCGCCCGGCGCAACGAAGCCGCCGGTCGGGAACACCCGCAGCATCAGACCGAACACCGAAATCAGAATGATGCCGAGCCAGAACGACGGCACGGCCATGCCTATCTGGATGCCCATCGACACAATCGGTTCGCTCCAGTGGCGGCGCCGGATCGCCAGGAACACTCCCAGCGGAACCGCGACCGTCACGATAGTCACGACCGACAACGCCGCGATCATCAGCGAGATGATAACGCGATCAAGGATCAGTGATGCGACCGGGCGCGTGAATCGGATCGACATTCCCAGATCGCCGGTGATCACACCGCCGAACCAGGAAGCGAGCCGGATCGGTAGCGGCCGGTCGGTCCCGTACTCGGCACGCATCAGTTCGACCAGCGCGGGGTCTGCGTCTGGTCCGAGCATGGTCAAGATGGGGTCGCCGGGGATCACCTCGAAGACCAGGAAGGTTACGATCGCCACCACGAACAGCGTGACCAGGAGCGTCAGTACTCTTCGGATTACGTACGCAGAACTCATCTTGGTTCGCAGTATACCGTGCAATCGCGTGGAGCCGA
>SKVA01000417.1 GCA_007129695.1 Spirochaetaceae bacterium
ACATTCAGCAGCTCCTTGCGAACGTTCCGAGCGCCGAGATCATGCCCATTCGGCCGTTTCGGACCCGCTTTGGCCGTAATGGTCTGCTCGAAGAGCCGCTCGCGCACCGGTTCATCGGCATGAATGCGGAGATCCGGCACCCGGATCAGGCGATGAAGCTGCTCGACTGGATGATCGACACCGGATGGTACGAGCTCTACTACGGACTCGAGGGCCGGGACCACGAGCTTGTCGACGGCGTAATCCCGCGGCAGATCGTAGACTCCGACACCTGGCTGCGGAACAATCGGTACGCGATCGATCTGATGCTGATCGATCAGCGGTACATGGAGCCGAGCTGGATTCCCGTCATGGCGGCGCCCGACGACATGTCTCAGCTCATCGCGCGACTGAAGGCGCAGGCGCTCGAGGTCAGCATGATGGATGACTTCCGTCGCGACCTGCCGTACGAGCCGACAGCCGACGACATCTCACAGTTCTGGGCCGAGTTTGGACCGATACAGAACCAGGTCGTCGACCAGACGATCATCGGTGGTCCATCGGCGTCCGTGCAGGACGCGGTCGCGCGGCTTCGATCCGAATGGCGACGGCTGGGCGGTGACAACGTGACCCGGATCTTCAACGAGTGGTTCCAGGCAAACCGGAGCGCGCTCGGACACTGATCTCTTCCAGGGAGGGGGCTGACCTTCGGGTTGGGCCCCTCTTACTTCGACCGCTTCAGCATCGGCACCGTCTCCGCGATCGCGAGGCAGCTGTCGCCGATGTGTTCGAGGTGACCGACGATCTCGATGAACGCGAGCTCTCCGCGGATGTGCGCGTCCTGATCGGTCTCCAGTACCTTGCGCGCGCGCTTGTTGAGCTTGTCGCGCATCTTGTCGATCGTTTCTTCCATCTGTTCGGCCAGGTCCAGGCTGGACGAATCGATGCGCCCGTCCAGGTAGTCGGTGTTGTACCGCAGAAAGTCGAGCACCTGCGCTGAGAAGGCGAACAGCTCGTCCTGGCTTTCGTCGTGGATGCGGTACTCCTTGCGGTGCGACCGGCGCAGTAGCCGTACCACCTTCGTGCACGCCTCGCTGATCCGGGTAAGCTCGTCGGCGACGCGCTGCTGGTGACGGATCCACTCCGCCTGGTCGCGCGTCGTGGGCTGCTGGACGCTGCGCGTGAGAGCCGCGGTGATCTGCGTGCCGAGCTTCGCGACCGTGTCGCGGAGCGCCGCAATCCGGTCGCGCGAATCGTCGGCGCTCGACCGGTCCTGCGAAACGTTCATGACGATCATCAGCATCTGCGAATCGATTTCGGCCATTCGCGCGAGTCGTGACTGGAGGAGCGTCAGGTTCGGCTCGAGCGAATCGGGGATGTTGGCCGGGAGCAGTCCCAGCGTGCCGTCGGCCTCCTGCGGGTCGGATCGTTGAACCACTCGTGATACTACGCCCGCTATCACGCCGCCGATCGGCGCCGCGACGAGCGCCGACACGCCGTGCATCGCGCTGTAGAGCGTCGCGATCGCGATCGGTAGCGCGATCGCCGCGAACCGCCCGGAGCGTTCCAGCCACGGCAGGAGCGCCGTGCCGACCGGCCACGCGACTGCAGCGCCGGTCGCGGTCGCGATCAGCGCGACAATGACCGCGACCATCGCGGCGCGGCGGGCATCGGTGCCGAGTCTGCGCGCGCTGACAGCGCCGACGCCGGCGATGCCGATCACGCTCCCGATGACCAACGCGAACGATACGTCGGCCGGGAGCGCTCCCCGCAGGCCGAGCGCCATCGCGACGACGACGACCGACACCGTCGACCGGCCGGCCGCCGCAAGCGCGACGCCTGCGAGCCATCCGAGCGGCACGAGCCAGTCGCGCGCCGGGCCCGCCCCCGGGATCACCGTGGAGGCGAGTCCGAGGTCGATCGATCCGGTGAGCAGATCGATCGCGATCAGCGTCAGACCGACGCCGATGAGCGCGGCGTCGTAGCTGCGTTCGCTCAGCGCAGCGCTCAAGCGAAGCGGCAGTGCGATCGCAAGGAGGATCAACGCGACCGTCGCGAGCGGCGCGTGGAACGCTCCGACGGCGATCGCCCACACGACTGCCGTCGCGCCCAGGTTGATCCCGAGCACGACGGCCACGGTTCGTTCCGTCGGGACGAGCGACGTGTCGGATGCGGTGACAAGGAAGAGAACGCCCGAGCGTACCGATCCGGTGGGAGCGGTGGACAGAGCACCCCGCAGGAAGTGTCGCATCGCACCGCTGCCGCTGCGGTCGAACGCGCGTTTCATCCAGGGCATGTAGCGGCGCGATACCGATTCGGTCGCGAGCTCGATCCCGACCGTCAGAACGGTGATCGAACCGATCAGCACCAGGATGTCCGAAATCGCGTCCATAGCGCCCCTACTCAAGGTAGCGGGGATCGACGTGCTCTTTCAAGAAGCCGGCGAACCGCTTGCGGTGACCCGGCATGCGCATCGAATCGAGCGACTTGTCCTTGTCGGTAAACTTTATGTCACCCGACAGGTCCAGGTAGAGCTGCGCGGAGTCGAGCGACACGACGTACGGTGCGGTGTTCCGGCTCACGAGCAGGTAGTTCAGCAGGATGTTGCCGGTCCGGTGGTTGCCCTCCAGGAAGAGCTGTGGGTGGCTGAGCATTCGCGTGTAGAAGCCGGTCGCGAGCTTGAACGGATCCTCGCTCGCTCTCCGTGACAGGACCCACTCCTTGATCGGCTTGATCTTCTTCAGGAAGCTCTTGCGGGTTTCGGTCAGGTGCTGGTAGTAGAGCGCACGCGTCTGTTTGTCCGACCCGCACAGCACGATATGGTTCATCTCCAGCAGCGCGTTGAGCCCGGCCGGCGTGAAGAGGTCCATCTCCTTGTCAAGGAGCGAGTTCAGGAACTCGTACCCTTGGATGATCTGGTCGGCCATCAGGTCGGTGAACGTTTCGCGCCGCATCGCGAGCCGGTCGTTGATCAACGCGAACTCGCGGCTGAACCGGCGCAGAGACGAGTCTATCTCACGGATGTTGAACCGGCGGCTCATGCTGGACTCTATCACGCCGCGCCCCGGCGCGAAATCAGCTGAACGCGCCTGCCAGGTACTCCTTCGTCCTCTCCTCGCGCGGCGACTCGAATATCGTCCGGGTTGGGGATACCTCGACGAGCTCCCCGACGAAGAAGAACGCGGTGTAGTCGCTGACGCGCTGCGCCTGCTGCATGTTGTGCGTGACGATGATGATCGTGACCTGTTCCTTCAGCTCCCTGATCAGCGATTCGACGCGGAGCGTCGACGCGGGATCGAGCGAGCTCGTCGGTTCGTCCATGAGCAGCACTTCCGGTTCGACCGCGAGCGCGCGCGCGATGCACAGGCGTTGCTGCTGTCCGCCCGACAGGCTGCCGCCCGGGCTTTTCAGCCGCTCCTTGACCTCGTCCCACAGTGCGGCGCCGGTGAGCGCCTTTTCGACCGCGTCGTCCAGCACCTGCTTCTTCCGGACCCCGACCAGGCGCAGGCCGGCAGCGACGTTGTCGTAGATCGACTTGGTAGGGAACGGAGTCGGTTTCTGGAAGACCATTCCGATCTTGCGGCGCACGACGACCGCGTCCATCTGCGGAGCGTAGATGTCCTCTCCGTCCAGGAGCGCCTGGCCGGTGATCTCGATGTCGCTGCTCAGATCGTGCATACGGTTCAGCGCGCGGAGGTACGTCGACTTTCCGCACCCCGACGGTCCGATCAGCGCGGTCACCTTGTTCGTGTAGACCGGCATGCTCACGTTGCGGATCCCGTACGTCACCGCGCCGTAGCGGACCGACAGATCCTTCGTCTCGAGCCGGATCCCGTTCGTTGCGTTCATCGTGTCGCTCATTGGTTTGACTCTCTCCTGTTCCTACGTGTCTTCCGGCGCGCAGCGCGTCGTTCCTCGTTCACGCCGAGCGCGCGCTCCTCCATCTTCTTCACCGCGACGCGCCCCGCGTAGAAGGTCAGCATCACGAAGAGCAGCAGAATGATCGCGCCGCCCCAACCCATCGAGTGCCACTGTCGGTACGGGCTGATCGCGAGGCTGTAGAGTCGCTGCGGCAGGCTGTCCATCGGTTGGCGCAGGTTCATCGTGAAGAAGTTGTTCCCGAACGACGTCAGGAGTAGCGGTGCAGCCTCACCGGCAGCCCGTGCGAACGCGATCAGCGCGCCGGTCACGACACCGGCGCGCGCGGCCGGCAGCACGAGCGATACGGTCACGCGCCACCGGGGGAGCCCCAGACTCAGGCCCGCCTCGCGCAGGCTCCACGGCGTCACGCGGAGCACGCTTTCGGTCGTGCGCGAGATAATCGGGATCATCACGAACGCGAGCGCGACCGATCCGGCGAGTGCCGAAAACCCGCCGGTGTTCTTCACGACCAGCGCGTACGCCAGGAGCCCCATGAGTACCGCGGGCATCCCGTTCAATGTGCTGACCATCAGCCGCGTCACCGGCGCGAACGGATGCTCCGGGTACTCAGACATCATGATTCCGGTCGCGATTCCGAACGGGAGCGCCATCGCGAGCGCGATGAGGTCTATAACGATCGTGCCGACGATCGACGCGCGTAACCCCGTAGGCCGGCCCTGGATCGCCCTGGCGGGACTCCCAAGGTCCTCCGTGAAGAAGTCCAGGTTCAGCGCGGTTACTCCATTCGCGATCACGTAGACGATGATGATCAGCAGCGGCACCACGAC
>SKVA01000061.1 GCA_007129695.1 Spirochaetaceae bacterium
GACTTCGAAGTCGCGTCCGCACTCGGCGTAGACTGCATCCTTGTCGGGTGCGGTCACCATCCGATGCACCGTCTGATCGCGACCGGGGCCCGCGTGCACGAGTCGCTCGACGGACTCGCCTTCGATCGGTACACCCGCGGCGGCTAGCCATCGACGGCTGGAATCGATATACTCAGGCGAATGGGATTAGCAGACGGACCGACGGTACTCATCACAGGGGCCAACAGCGGCATTGGTTTCGAGACCTCACGCGAGCTCGCCCGGCGCAGCGCTCGTGTGCTGATGGTAGCGCGCGACCGAGAGCGAGGCGAGCGCGCGCTGTCCGACGTGACCGGCGTGGCCGAGCGATCCGCAGCACCGTCGCCCGAGCTCCTGATCGCCGATCTGACGGACCCGGAGCAGGTTCAGTTCCTGATCGACACGATCCGCGCCCGCCATAGTCGTATCAGCGTTCTGGTGAACAACGCGGGCGGGTACTTCGCGCACCGCGCAACGACGGAGGAAGGCTTCGAGCGCACGTGGGCGCTCAACGTCGTCGCGCCGATCAGACTGACCCTGGGCCTGCTCGATCTGCTGACCGAAAGCGCTCCGGCCCGGGTGATCAACGTCGCGTCGCACGCGCACACGGCGGGTCGGCTGGACATGGATGATCTGCAGATGGCGAACGGAACGTACCGCGGGTTCCTGCAGTACGCTCGCGCAAAGAGCGCGCTCATCCTGTGGACCGACGCGCTCGCGCGACGCACCAATCCGCAGAGCGTGAGCGCAGTATCGGTCCATCCGGGATGGATCAACACCGGGTTCGGCGCGGCCAACCGCGGGTCGGCCGCGGCCGCGATGTTCAGGTTCTTCACAACGCTCTTCGCCGCCCCGGCTGCGAAAGGCGCCCGCCCGATCGTGGAGCTCGTCGACCGACCACCGGTCGGCGATCCGCCCGGTGACGTTGTGACCGGCGAGTACTTCCTCAAGACGCGCCGGCAGTTACCGGCGGCCCACGCGCGCGACCGACGGGTTGCCGACCTTCTGTGGGAACTCGGTCTCACGTACAAGCTCTAGGCTGTGCCGATGGACGCGATCTCCGGGTCGAACTGGAAGAGAAACCTCTACGTTTCGTGGTTCACGCAGATCCTCGCGCTGACCGGCTTCGGGTTCGTGTTCCCGTTCTTGCCGTTCTTCATCCAGGAGCTCGGCGTGACCGACCCGGCCGAACTGCGCCTGTGGACCGGGCTCCTGTCGAGCGCGCCGGCGCTCAGCATGGGCGTCATGGCGCCGATCTGGGGGCTCATCGCCGACCGGTACGGCAAGAAGCCGATGATCCTGCGCGCGATGATCGGCGGTGCTGCAGTCACCGCCGCGATGAGTCTGGCACCGAGCGTCGAGGCGGTCTTCGTGCTGAGGATTGTCCAGGGGGCGTTCTCCGGCACAATGGCGGCGTCGGCCGCGCTCGTCGCTTCGCAGACGCCGAAGGCACGACTCGCGTCGTCGCTCGGGCTGCTTTCGTCGTCCAACTTCATCGGAATGTCGCTCGGTCCGCTCGTCGGCGGCGTCGCGTCGGAGGCGTTCGGCTACCGGAACAGCTTCGTGATCGGAGCAGTAACGCTCGCGTTCGGATCGCTTCTGGTGCTCGCGCTCATCCATGAGGAGCGACCCCCGGCCGAACCCGGACACGGCCGTTCGGATACCGCCCGAACTCCTGGTGCCACGACGATGGATCGGCTGAGAGGCCTGAAGGGTCTGATCACGCCGTCGATGCTCACGCTCCTGGTGACCCTTCTGGTGATCCGGTTCGTGAAGGCGCTACCGGTGCCCTTCCTGCCGCTCCACGTCCAGGCGCTTCGAGGGACCCTGGACGGATCGGCATCGGCGACCGGAATGCTGTCGGCTGCGCGCGGCGCGGTGACCGCGCTGTCGGCGGTGACAATCACCCGCCTGGGTGATCGAATCCCCAAGCTGAAGCTCGTCGCGTGGCTGGTTGCGATCGGAGCCGTTCTGAGCGCCCCGCTCGCGTTCGCGCCCGGTCTGTGGTCGTTTTCGATCGTGCTCGTCGTCGGGACCTACTTCCTGGGTGGGATAGAGCCGTTGATCCAGGCGGATCTCAGTTCGCGGACGCCCGCGAACCGCCGCGGATTGCTGTTCGGCGTCCAGACGACGGTGGGTAACGTCGGGTGGTTTCTGGCCCCGCTCTTCGGTTCGGCGGTCTCGATCCGCTACGGCATACCGTCGGTGTTCCTGTCGCTCGCGATCTTCCTGGTGGTGACCGCGGTGCTCGCCTCGTGGATGGCCGGGCGGCGTCGGTCGGTTGCCGTCGGGTCGTAACCCCGGATACACTGCGGATGACGGAGGACCGATGGAACGCGAACTGCGGTGTGACATCCTGATAGTCGGCGGAGGCACCGGAGGCTGCGCGGCTGCGATCGCCGCGTGCCGACGCGGTCGCAGAGTCGTCATGACCGAGCCGTGCGAATGGATCGGTGGCCAGCTCACGAGCCAGGCGGTACCGCCGGATGAGAACCGCTGGATCGAGACCCACGGAGGCACGGTCACGTACCAGCGGTTCAGGGAGCAGGTTCGCCGCTACTACCGCGACCACTACCCTCTTGCCGCGGATGCCCGCGCAGACGTCCACCTCAATCCCGGGACCGGGTTCGTCTCGCGTCTGTGCCACGAGCCGAAGGTCTCGCACGCCGTCCTGCTCGGGATGCTGGCTCCGTACGAATCGGCGGGAGTCCTGCGGATCCTCCGGTTTGTCGAACCGGTCCGGGTCGACACCGACCGCGACGCGATCCGGTCGGTCACCTTTGCGTCGCTGCACGCCGAGTCGGATGTGACCGTTCACGCCGACTACGTGCTCGACGCGACCGAGCTCGGCGACCTCCTTCCGCTCTGCGGCGCGGAGTACGTCAGCGGCGCGGAGACGCAGTCGCAGACCGGCGAGCTCCACGCGTCCGCGCAGGCGGCGCCGGACAACGTACAGGCGATCACCTGGTGCTTCGCGGTCGGGTACGACCCGACCCCGGGCGCCGATCACCGGATCGACCGCCCGGAGCAGTACGACCGATGGCGTGACTACACTCCGCGCGTTGCTCCGGCCTGGCCTGGCCGGCTGTTCGGCTGGACCGACGTACACCCCCACACGCTCGCTCCGCGGAACAACTACCTCTTCCCGTCGGAGCGCGACCCGGCCGCGGGCCGCAGCGGGCAGAGCTACTTTGGCTACCGTCAGATCGTCGGCGCCCGACACTGGGACACCGCGCACCGCCCGCACGAAGCGACGATCGTGAACTGGCCGATGAACGACTACATCGAAGCAGATCTCATGAGCGATTCGGAGGAGGACCGCGAGCGCGCGCTGATCGAATCCCGACAGATGGCGCTTTCGCTCCTCTACTGGCTACAGACCGACGCCCCGAACTACACGACGGGTGGAACCGGTTATCCAGGCCTCTATCCGCGAGGGGACGCTGTCGGCACGAACGACGGGCTCGCGCAGTTCCCGTACATCCGCGAGTCGAGGCGCATACAGGCGAGGTTCACGGTCACCGAGGCGCACGTCGGAACCGAGATGCGTCACGGCGTCCTTCGCACACCAGGAGAGCCCGAGCCGACGGCTCTCTACGGCCTGACCGGCGAGCGGTTCGCCGACAGCGTCGGGATCGGACACTACCGGATCGACCTCCATATCTCTACCGGCGGCGACAACTACATCGACGTGTCCACGCTTCCGTTTCACATCCCGCTCGGCGCGCTCGTTCCGGTGCGGATGCGGAACCTCATCGCCGCGTGCAAGAACATCGGTACGACCCATATAGCGAACGGCTGCTACCGCCTTCACCCCGTCGAGTGGAACATCGGCGAGGCCGCGGGCCATCTGGCTGCCTTCTGCCTTGCGCGGGGGACAACGCCCGCGCAGGTGCACGAGTCCGATGAACTCGTTGGAGACTTCCAGCGCGAGATCACCGCCGCCGGCGTGCGGATCGAATGGCCGACGACCGTTCCGGTGTGAGGGAGCGCGCGTGCTGCTGGACGTCAGGAACTTGACGACGACGTTTCGAACCCGCGGAGGCGATATCCGGGCGGTCGACGATGTATCGTTCTCGATCGAGCCCGAGCAGACGCTGGGACTGGTCGGTGAGAGCGGGTGTGGAAAATCGGTGACCGCTCTTTCGATCATGGGACTGCTTCCGTCACCGCCGGGACGAATCGCGTCGGGATCCATAGAGCTACGCACTGGCGCCGGCGTCATTGACCTGGCCCGTCTTGACCCAAAGGGCCCGCGGATGCGCCGCATCCGCGGCAACGATGTCGCGATGGTTTTCCAGGAACCGATGACCTCGCTGAATCCGGTCTTCCCGATCGGGTTTCAGATCGCCGAGGCGATCCGCGTGCACCGCGGACTGTCGAAGCGAGACGCCGACGCCGAAGTCGTTCGACTGCTCGCCGAAGTCGGAATACCGTCGCCGGGGCAGACGCGGCGCCGGTTCCCTCACCAGCTGTCGGGCGGGATGCGGCAGCGCGTGATGATCGCGATGGCGCTATCGTGCGATCCATCGCTCCTGATCGCGGATGAACCGACCACGGCGCTTGACGTGACCATTCAGGCGCAGGTGCTCGCGCTGATGAACCGTGCACGCGCGGCGTATAACGCGTCGATCCTGTTCATCACGCACGACCTTGGCGTCATCGC
>SKVA01000122.1 GCA_007129695.1 Spirochaetaceae bacterium
CGCCCCGCGTCTTCGGGGTCGTGCGTGACGCAGTCGAGCCAGATAATGCGAAGCCGGTTCCCGGATCGGTCGAGCGTGACGGTTCCGGGGGTCAGCGTGATGGAGTTCGCAAGGAGCGCGACCCGAAAGTCGTCGTCCAGAGTAGTCGTGATGTCGACGATATCGACGTTGAGTCGACCGGTGAGCAGCTTCGCGATCGCCTCGAACCCGGCGACATAGATCTGTACGATCAGCGTCCATACGTAGCGCAGCGCGGGCAGAACGCCGATCGAATAGAGATGGCGGTAGTCCCCCCGCAGCACGTAGCGGTCGACCAGCAGGAGCGTCAGCAGACCCACAGACGCGCCGACGATCACCGACCGCACGCTGAGCTCCTCCTCGAACACGACCCACGCGAGCGTGACGACAGGAACGAGTTTCAGGTGATAGAGCAGCGATTTCATCCGTCCCCCGACGAGAGTAGAATCCTGAGTGAATAGTAAACATTTCTGCCGGGCGAGCAAAACCGCGAAGCAAAAGAGCCGACACGGAGCACTTTTTTGTTGACGGGTGGCCGAACCCGTGCGACACTACTTTTGTTAGTAGATTTCTACTAATGAATAGATATGGCAGCACCAACGGGCGAGCGGGCAAGCTTCAACTACTACCGGGTCCTCCGATCGATCTGGCAGAGCCGCGGGATCAGCCGCACCGACCTGGCGACCGCGTACGGACTCGACAAGACGACGGTCAGCCAGATCGTCGGTGATCTTGTGGACCGGGGGCTCGTTTGCGTCGCCGACATCGATTCGAGCAATGCCGGGCCGGGCCGGAGAGCCGAGCTGCTGACCGTGGATTCACGGTGGGGAATGGTGGCCGGGATCGAGGTCCGCGCCGACGGCGTCAACGCATGCGCAACCGACCTTGCCGGCAACGTGCTCGCGACGCACCACCACCGGCAGATCGTCGAACGGTCCAACCTCCAAGACACCTTCGACCGCACGCTCGAAGGCCTCCTGGCCGACGACCGGGTCTGTGACCGTCCGCTGATCGGCGTCGGAGTCGGCGTGACCGGCGTTGTCGCGAAGAATGATCGCACGATCGTTCGGTCTCTGCCGCTCAACATCGCCGACCCGTACGACTTCGGCCACCAGATCGCACGCAGGCTGCCGGTTCCGGTGATCCTGGACAACGATGCGAACTGCTGCGCGTGGGGAGAGCTGGTCTACGACGCCGGACGCGCACCCGCGAACTTCCTGTTCGTGCTCCTGGAGTTCCGATCGGGCCCAGAACAGGCGTTCTACGGCGGTGATATCGGCATGGGGCTGGGTTTCGTGATCGACGGGTCGGTCTACTACGGAGAAGACGGGTCGGCCGGGGAGTTTCGCAGCCTCTACTGGCACCCAGGGTTCCGCAATCAGTTTGCGGTTCCCGACAGCGAAGCCTCGGGAGTCCTTGACCGACCCGACGTACTCGTCCGCCTGGTCGACGAGATAGCGAAGCACGTCGCTGTCTTCGTGAACACGCTGAACCTCAAAAGGGTCTACATCGGCGGTGACGTCGGTGCAATCAAGGATCTGTTGATAGGTACTATCGAGACGGCGATCGAAAGCAACTGGCCGTACGACGAACCGGTCGCCTGCGGGGTCGAGCTTGCGACGCACGCGCAGGACATCGTCGCGGTCGGAGCCGCGGCGATGGTGCTCGAGCACGTGTTCGAAGAACCGGCGCTGTCGATGGGACTGCGCGAACGCAATTCGCTGTGGCAGCAGATCATCGCGCACCGGCTGACCGTGCAGGCGCCGAAGCGTGGCCGCCACCCGGTGGGTTGACCACAGATAAGGAGGACCGATGAGTCAGGCTGATCAGACCGTGACGGTAGAGCACAGCGTTTCCGACAAGGCGGATACGCTCAGGACCGGGACGAGCCTGCGCGCGCGGCTGTTCCAGTACCGGTACATCTACCTGATGCTGCTTCCGGGCGTGCTCTTCCTGCTCGTGATGAACTACTTGCCGATGTTCGGCGCGTTGATCGCGTTCAAGGAGATCGATTACGCGCTCGGGATCATCGGCAGCCCGTGGGTAGGACTGCGTAACTTCGAGTTCCTCTTCGCGACCCGCGACGCGTGGGTCGCGATACGCAACACACTGTCGTACAACGCGGTCTTCATCGTCACCGGCCCGATCGTAGCGGTCGCGCTGTCGATCATGCTGAACGAACTACGCAACAAGCGCGGAGCCAAGGTCTACCAGACGCTCCTGATTATGCCGCACTTCATTTCCTTCGTCGTCGTGAGCTACCTGGTCTTCGCGTTCCTTGCGACAAGCACCGGCTACATGAACACACGGATCCTCCCGATGTTCGGGATCGAGCGCGTCCGCTGGTATCTGGAACCCGCCCGCTGGCCGGTCATCCTCTTCCTGGTCAACGGATGGAAGAGCTGGGGCTTCGGCACGGTGATCTACCTTGCGAGCATGGCCGGCTTTGATCCGCAGCTCTACGAAGCGGCGACGATCGACGGAGCGTCGCGATGGGCGCAGATCTGGAAGATCACGATCCCGTTGCTGCTGCCGATGATCATGCTGCTGTTCATCCTGAGTCTGGGGCGGATCTTCAACGCCGACTTCGGGCTCTTCTTCCAGGTCCCGCGGGCCGCGGGCCCGCTGATCCCCACGACGCAGGTGCTCGACACCTTCGTTTACCGGGCGCTGATCAGCCTGGGAGATATCGGGATGTCGTCGGCCGCGGCGTTCCTGCAGTCGGTCGTCGGCTTCGTCACGATCCTGTCGGTCAACCTGATCGTCCGTCGGCTCAAGCCCGAGTGGTCGATCTTCTGAGGAGCATGTATGGCTACCATCACTGAACCCACACGCTCTACCGCTACGACCCGCCAGAGACAGCCCGGGAAGCTGCGCAAGAACGAGATTTCGCTCACCGCGAACATCGTGCTCAATGTGATCTTCCTGATCGCGGTCGCGTTGATCCTGATCCCGTTCTTCCTGCTCGTGACCGTATCGCTGACCGACAACGATACGCTCGTGCAGGAGGGCTACCGCTTCATCCCGAGCCTCTGGAGCACCGAAGCGTACTCGTTCCTCTTCCAGAGCCCACGGCTTGTCCGCGACGCGTACATGGTCACGATCATCGTCACCGTAGTCGGCACCTTCGGGCACGTCCTCCTGGGAGCGCTGGTCGGATACTCGCTGACCAAGACGAAGATGCCCGGGCACACCTTCTTCACGGTCTTCGTGTTCTTCACAATGCTCTTCAACGGCGGCCTGGTGTCGACCTACATCATCAATACGCAGTTCCTGGGGTTCAGGAACGCGTTCCGTGGGCTGATTCTTCCGTTGATGTTCAACGTATGGCACGTGCTGATCCTGCGAACCTACTTCGCGACCGCGATTCCCGCGTCGATCGAAGAATCGGCAAAGATAGACGGCGCGAACGACCTGCGAATCTTCTTCCAGATCGTCGTGCCGTTGTCCAAGCCGGTATTGGCGACGATTGGCCTGTTCGCCGCGCTCATCTACTGGAACGACTGGTTCCAGAGCCTGCTCTACATCACCGAGCCGCGGATGTACAGCCTCCAGTTCGTGATGCTCCAGACGCTGCGCCAGATCGAAATGATGCAGCGTCTCCTGACGATGGGCGCTCCCGGCGACGTGATCGACCGGCTCCGCGATCTGCCACAGGAGAGCGTCCGCTTCGCGATGGTCGTCGTCAGTATCGGACCGATCATCTTCGCGTATCCGTTCTTCCAGCGCTACTTCGTCAAGGGAGTGACGATCGGAGCGCTGAAGGGATGAGGCGGCCGGCGGCTTCGCGATGACAGTGGTGATTGCGCCCGCGTTGCGGGCGTTCGACAGATAGTGGAAGGAGGTCTCAGATGAGATCACGCATTCTAGTGGTACTGGCACTGTTGCTGGTATCGACCGGTCTTGCCTTCGCGGGCGGACAGGGACAGACGACCGCTGCGGGAGCACCGGTACCGGTCATGGTATGGCTGCCGGGCGGCGCGCAGGACGACCAGGCAACCGTGAACGCGGCCGCGCGCGAATACGCCGGTCCGATCATCGGCGCGTACCCCGAAGTCCAGTTCTTCGGCTGGGGCGAATGGGGCGATCGCAAGCAACTGGCAATCCAGTCGCGCGAAGAGATGGACATCGTCTTCACCGCCGAATGGAACAACTACCACCAGGAAGTGCTGCGTAACGCGTGGCGGCCGCTCAACGATCTGATCGACACGCACGCACCCGCGATCCGCGACGCGGTCGGATTCTTCCTGGAAGGCCCGGTGCGCGACGGACAGATCTTCGCGATCCCGACCGTGAAGGAAGGCGCGGACTCCGCCCAGTGGTTCTTCAACAAGCGGCTCACCGACAAGTACAACATCCCCTGGCAGTCGATCGTCACGCCGGCCGACCTGGAGCCTTACCTCCAGCTGATCAGAGATAACGAGCCCGACGTGATCCCGTACCTCCTTGACGGGGTGAGCGAGCTTCCGAACTCGACGCTGCAGAACACATGGAACCGGATCGGCGTCGGATCCGACTTCACCTACTTCGAAGACACCGGTCGCGTCCAGTACAAGTGGCATCGGGAAGAGACCTGGGAGCGCGCGCAGCGGATGCACGACTGGTACCGGCGCGGCTTCTTCCAGCCCGAAGTCGAAGACGTAGGCGGAGAGAGCCAGCACAACC
>SKVA01000411.1 GCA_007129695.1 Spirochaetaceae bacterium
AGGCACGACGTTTGCGGTCCTGACGATGAACCTCTTCACCCCGTGGCTCAACCGAAAGTTCAAGCCGGTGAAGAAATGACGGTCGATGGAGACCCTGAATCCGCGGTCAGCCCGCGGACTGGAGATGACTTGAGATGAACTCTCTGATTCGAGGCGCGAGCGTAATCATTCTGATGATCATAGTCGGTTTCGTCTGGTCGAAGATCGGCGCCGCCCGGCTACGAAAGCGCGGCGTTGAAGAGGCGGCCGCAAAGAAGCAGGCCGGTCAGGAAGCCCGGAAGTACTCGCTGATCGCGGCGTTCCTCTACATGGTCGCGATGGTGAGCGTGGCCGGCCTGTTCATGTGACCGGCATCCGTCAGTCGAGTCCGACCGCGTAGCGCCGCCGGTAATCGCGCGGCGACACGCCCAGCGCCTCCCTGAACCGGCGAGACAGGTGCGCCGTGTCGGCGAAGCCGAGTTCGATCGCGACGTCGGTGACCCGCGCGCCCGGAGCGAGCAGACGCGATGCCGCGGCCATGATCCGACGGTGTCCGTGATAGTCGCGCGGTGACAGGCCGGTCGCGTCGTGGAAGACCCGGCTCAGGTGGTCGGCGCTGATCGAATAGCGGCTGGCAACCTGCGCGACCGACAACGGCTCGCCGCGCGCGACCGCGTGTTCGACTGCGACCAGGAGCGCCCACACCTCGTCGCGGCGCCGCCCCGGCGACCCGGCCCGCTGCCGATTTGGGCCGATGTCCGCATTGGTGTCCGACGCGTCGCCCGCGATAGCGCGTTCGTACGCGCGCGCAAGATGAACCAGCAGTTTCATCAGAATCGATCGCAGGAGCAGGATCGACGGAGCCGCGCGTGCGTTCTCCGCCGACAGGTCGGCAAGCTCGCGTTCGACCGCCGCAAGTTCGGCGGTACTGAGACTGAAGTGGGGTACCGGTCGCGCACGAGCGGCGGGGAAGAGCGCGGGCTCCAGGAAGAGCGCGCGTACGTGTTCCTGGTCCCACAGATCGGCGACGCCCGACAGCAGCCACTCGGACAGGTAGTAGACGTTCGTGACGGTCAGTCCGGCGCACGCTTCGAGCGCGTGGACCTCACCAGGAGCGGTGCACCCCACGGTACCCGACAACAGTTCGCGCCGGTAGTCGGCGGTCACGTGCGTGCCGGTGCCCGCGTGGACGATGAAGATCTCGAAGTAGTCGTGGTCGTGCGGGTAGACGTTTCGGCGGCCGACCGTAACACGAGAGCTCACGACCGGGCGCGCCGATGAGAGTCTCACGTGTTCCTGACTCACGCGGTATTCCGGATCCATACCGGAAACATTCAACTTTTTGACGCTCCTGTTCAAGGCCGTCGGCGGGAGGCGGCGGTATCCTGTGGTCATGAGCACAACACGCGTCACGGCCGAACAGATCGACTACTACCGCGCGAACGGGTTCGTCCGGGTTCGCGGGATCATCACTCCGGATGAGGCAGAGACCTTCCGGCTCGCCGCCGATCAGGTCCTTGCGACCGCGAGCGAGCTGGCGCCGGACAGCAAGGTGTTCCGCCAGTACGTGAACACGTGGCGGATGAGCGACGTTCTGAAAGGGCTCACGCTCCATCCGAACATCACCGCCGCGGCCGAGGCGCTCACAGGCGTGAAGATGCGACTGTGGCACGATCACCTCCTGGTCAAGCCGCCGCAGAATGAGGCTCCGACGCACTTCCACCAGGACCAGCCCTACTGGCCGCACGCGAACTCGACGCACCCGATCTCGTGCTGGGTCGCGCTGAACGACGTCCCGGTCGAACGCGGGTGCATGACCTTCATCCCCGGTTCTCACCGGATGACCGATCTCACGGTGCAGAACCTGCGCGACGCGGGGAGCCTCTTTGGGCTGGCCCCCGAGCTCGGATGGGAAGAGCGCGTCACGCTGCCGCTTCGCGCCGGCGACTGTACCTTTCACCATGGCCGCACCGCGCACATGGCGAACGCGAACGCGACCGATGAGAACCGCTACGGTTTCGCGATCATCTACATGGATGCGACGACGACGTACGCCGGGACCACGCACGTCGTGACCAATCCGCTCCGCGATGCGGGTGAGCTCTCCGAGGGCGACGCGCTCTCCGGCGAGCTCTTTCCGGCGCTGTCGTAGCGCGGTCGGGATCGATGACCGGAAACGAGCGCGTTCGCGCGGTGATCGAAGGGCGGAAGCCTGACCGGATGCCGGTCTACGGCTGGGTCCGCGCGAACCTGGAGGAGCCGATCTCTGAGCGCTTTGGATCGGTCGAGGCGTTCGAGGATCGTTACGAGTTTGACCTCTCGCACCTCTTCGGTGGACCCGAGCGGTACCTGAAGGCGGACCTGGACGCGATCCGTGAGCGTAAGGGGCAGATCGAGCCCGCCGACCTGCTCGAGATTCCGCTCACCGACCCGCGCGATCCGGCGGCGTACGCGGGGCTCGAAGAGGCGGTGCGCTTCCACAAGCACGATCGCGGCCGGTTCGTCTACGTGCAGACGCACGGTGTATTCGAGGCGCACAACGGTTTCTTCGGGATCGAAAACCACCTCATGTACCTGCTCCTCTATCCGGAGGATCTCTCGCGCGTCTACGCGCGACAGGCCGAGTGGACCGCCGGCTTCGCCGACGTCTGTCTGGACCTGGGCATCGACATGATCCACGTCTCCGACGACTGGGGAAGCCAGCGCGGACTCCTGTTCAGCCCCGAGGTGTTCACGTCGCTGATCGTCCCGCATCATCGTCCGGTCGCCGACCTTGTGCGCAGTCGCGGCGGTTACCTGAGCCTGCACTCCGACGGCAACATCGTGCCCGCGCTGCCCGCGATCCTGGACCTGGGGTTCAACGTCGTCCATCCGTGGCAGGAGTCGGCGGGGATGAGCTACGACCTGTTCGAACGCGACTACCGCGGCCGGTTCGCGGTGATGGGCGGCATCGACGTGCAGACGACGATCGGCTTCGGCGACCCCGATCGAGTCCGCCGAGAGGTCGGCGCGCTCATCGACCGGTTCCGCGACGGCGGCTTGATCCTCTGCACCACCCACTTCGTCCAGGACCACTGCACAATCGACGAACTGGTCGACGCGTTCGACTTCATCCACCGCAAGGTTCGCGGGCGGTAGGGAAGTCGAGTCACGGGCTCTGTCTCGCTTGAGAACGACAGGGCCGCCGTGCATAATAACCCCATGCCGCTATCTGCTTTTCCGAAGGCGTTCATCGCCGCGCTGTGCACCGAACGAACGATGGCCCCGCACGAGTGGATCGATCTGGCCGCCGACAACCTCGACGTCGACGGGCTCGAGTTCTACTGGGGCTTTGTGCCGCACGACCACGACGAGCAGGACCGGCTTGTCGCGCACGTGCGCGCGCGCGGGCTTACGATGCCGATGATGTGCTACTCGCCCGACTTCGTGACCCCCGACCGCGCCGAGTGGCGCGCGCAGCTCGCGGCTCAGGCGAACGCGATCGAGACTACCGGACGGATGGGCGGCAGCTATTGTCGCGTGCTGTCTGGGCAGCGCCGTCCCGACGTCAGCCGCACCGATGGCGTCGCAATGGTCGCAGAGGCGATCGTCGAACTGCTTCCGGTCGCCGAGCGAGCCGGGGTCGTGATGATCCTTGAGAACCACTATAAGGACGCACACTGGAGCTACCCTGAGTTCGCGCAGAAGATGGACGTCTTTCTGGAGCTGCTTGCCGCGGTTCCCGACCATCCGAACTTCGGCGTGAACTACGACCCGTCGAACGCGCTCGTCGCCGGCGACGACCCGATCGCGATGCTCGACGCGGTGAAAGGACGGCTCAAAACGATGCACGCGAGCGACCGGTTCCTGACCGGCGGGACGCTCGAGGACCTGAAGCGGATCGACGAATCGGGCGGCACCGGCTACGCCGACATCCTCCAGCACGGTGTGATCGGGCAGGGTGCAATCGACTACGACGCTGTCTTTGCGATTCTGCGCGACATCGACTTTCACGGGTGGATCAGCATCGAGGATGGCGCGGATCCGGCGGTCGGCATCGAACACCTCAAGCTCTCCGCCGAGTTCCTGCGGCGAAAGATGGCCGAGTACGGAGTCGGCTGATGACGTACCTGGTCACCGGGGCGACGGGCAACCTGGCGCGACAGCTCATCGAACGGCTCCTTGCCGACGGGAACCGAGTCGTTGGCCTTGATCTGCGCACGCCGGACGACCACGCCGGTGTCGAGTTCGTCCAGGGCGACATCACCGACACCGATGCGATGGAGACGGTTGTGCAGCGCGTGCGACCCGACGTTGTGCTCCACATGGCGTCGTTGCTGTCGAGTTCGTCCGAAGCCGACCCGCCGCGCGCGTGGCGCGTGAACGCGAATGCGAGCGTCGCGCTTCTTGATATCTGCCGCGACAACGGAGTGGGGCGGTTCTTCTACCCGTCGACCGGCGCGACCTACGGCGGACCGCTGCCCGACACGCTGCCCGAAGACTTCCCGCAGTGGCCACAGAACGTCTACGGTGTGACGAAGGTCGCCGTCGAGCGCGCCGGTGCGTACTACGCGGCGCGCCACGGGGTCGACTTCCGGTCGCTCCGTCTTCCGATGGTGATCTCCCGCTACGCACCCGCTGCCGCGGTGAGCGCGTACGCGTCGCACGCGTTCGCCGCCGCATCGCGCGGCGACCACTTCGTCTTTCCGGTAG
>SKVA01000556.1 GCA_007129695.1 Spirochaetaceae bacterium
CGGCGGTGAACGGCAGCGGTGCTCCCTGCGCCGCGGCCTCGGCCTCAAGCGCGTAGATGAATGCGATGATGTCGTCGGTTCCGGCAGCAGCCAGGATCGCCGCCAAATCGTCTTCGTCGGTGTAGACGAGCCCGGTGTTGCCGGTGACGGCCTGGATAATCGACGTCAGCGTCGCGCTGTCGGTCGACTCTACCCAGCCGGTGAAGTCGTCAACGTACCCCTCGAGCGCCTCGAACGCTGCCGGGTCGAAGCTCCGCGAAACCGAGCGAGCCGACGCGAACTCGCTGCCGACGATGTCCTGCGCGATCGAGACCAGGTTCCGGTCCATGAACGCCCACGCGTTCACCGACGCGAGCGTGAACTCACCGGAGCGGGCAAACCCGGCCGGATTCGAGAAGAAGCTATTGTACCCCCGGGCGGTGGCGGTGAACGATCCACCGCGCCCCATGACGACAGGGTTCTCCGGGGTGAAAGGATCGAGTGGGCTCGAGGATAGTGCCGACGCAACGGCAAGAAGCGCGATGGCAATCGTCAGTGTCCGCAACCGGATCTCCCCATATCATTGATCATCGGCACCGAGTTCTAATACCTCCACCGCAAGTATAGCGCGATGTGGCTCGTTTTCCATCCGACTGCGTGCAGGGCCGTACGGGGCCGAGGGCGACCGGTTGTCGCGGGGCGGGTGCTTCCGCGGATCAGCCGCTCAGCGCGGCCTGCGCCCTTTGTCGACCCTGAATCGCGGCGGCCAGGTTCGGATTGAGCTGCAGTGCGCGATCGTACGCGGCGAGCGCCCCACTCCAGTCGGCGAGCTGCTCGCGGACGAACCCCAGGCGCGCCCAGCGCGTCGCATTGCGCGAGTTGTGAAACACCGACGTCGTCAGTGCGATGTCGGCTCGATGATACTCACCGAAGCGGGCGAGCACCTCTCCCATCGCGTAGTACGCCCAATCGATGTAGTTGCCCGACGGCGCGACCCGGACGTAACGTTCGAGGTAGTCGAGTGCTTCCAGGTCGTTGCGCATCGCGAAGTGCGCCTCGGCTACGATCTGGAGAACGCGCGACTCAAACTGGTTGATCCGCAACGCACGCAGCCCGTAGTCAACCGCGTCGGCGTGCCGCCCGAGCGCGTTGAGCGCCCATCCGAGGACGACGTACGACTCGATATTGTTCGGACCAGCCTCGATCTCGAGCAGGGTGATCCGCACCGCCTCCGCGAAGTTACCATCCCGATACGCCTGCAGCGCGTCGAGCGGTTCGGCCTGCGCGAACAGAGGCACCCCAACGGCGCACGCGAGTGCGACGATGAACAGGCCACGCAACACAACCGTTCGCATCACGACTCTCCTTTCACCGCATCGCCACCGGGCATCCGGCACGATCCGTTGAGGCGGCATCCGCTCTGCATGATCAGGTCGGGGCTGTCGATGTTCCCTGTGATCCGCGCCGAGGAGAACAGCTCGATCCGGTCGATCGCACGAATATCGCCGTGCACGTCGCCCTTCACGCTCACCTTGCGCGCAGTGATGGTCGCCTCGACCACCGCACCCGGGTTGACGTAGAGATCGGTTTCAGAGACGACCTCTCCCTTCACCCTGCCCTTGATCAGCAACGGCTGGTCGAAGCGCAGCTCACCCTCGAAGACGACGTCCTCTGCGAGAACGGTCTGGAGCGTTGATTCGTCGATGGCGCGAATCCTCATATCAGACATCGTGACCGATCGTATGGCTCCTTCACTCCGCTGTCAAGTCGTCCGACAGAGCGGCCATAAGGCGTGACAGCGATTCGAGCAGTCGCTCGCGCATCTGTAGGGTATACGGGTTGCGCTGCTGGAGATCGACGAACAGCTGGTACGGGTCGTTACACGTCTGCTCGACTACCTCGAGCAGCTTCCGGTACCCTACGGTCGCAATCGGGCTCGCCTCCACTCCCATGTCGGCCAGAAGCCGCCCGAGCAGGTGCGTAACCCCCTGTGTCATCGCCGCTGCCCGGTCGTGCTCGTCTGCGCTCATGTCGATCACGCGCAGCCCCATGCCGGCGAAGAACTCGCGAAACCGGTCAAGAATCTGGACCGGTCCGCGCATCGGGGTGTAGACGAACGGGAGCCCGCTGACGCCGTTCGGCGCAGAGTCGGGACCGAACATAGGGTGCGTGCCGATGACCGGGTTGTGCTCAGGGACGATGTTCATCATCGCGTCGGTCGGTTCGACCTTGACCGAGCAGGTGTCCATCACGGTCACCCGGGAACCCAGGTGCGGTACGAGCGCGTGCAACGCGTCGTCAACCGCGCTGATCGCGACGCAGAGCATCACCGCATCGCACGCTCCGATATCGGCGAGCGAACCGGCGACGCAGCCATCCGGAGCCTCACGCGGCGTCCGGCTATACGTGATCACGCGCGCGTGCTGCGCGAGCGCGGTGGCCCAGAAGCGACCGAAGCGCCCCGTTCCGTATATCCCGATGGTCATCGCGCATCAGAATAGCGATCCGAATGGGTTCTGCAAAGCCATGGACGCCGACGCGTGCTTTGCACAGCCGCGCGCGTGCGTTAGTATCACAACGGGAGCACATATGGATTTTCTTGACACGATTCGTACGCAGGCGCGGCAGCTCGCGCGGCAGCTCGTTCTGCCCGAAGGCACCGAGCCGCGGACGCTGCGCGCCGCGCGGATACTCGTGGATGAGCGGCTAGCGGGGTCGGTGACGCTGCTTGGCAACGAAGAGGCCGTCAGGTCGGCGGCGGCGACCGTGGGCGTCGATCTGGCCGGGGTTGCGATCATCGATCCGGCGGGATCAGAGTCGAGACAGCGCTATGCGCACGAGTACTACGAGCTGCGCAAACACAAGGGCATGACCGACGAGCAGGCGTACGCAGACATCGTCGATCCGCTGCGGTGGGGGGCGATGATGGTTCGCGCGGGCGACGCGGCGGCGATGGTCGCGGGCGCGGAGAACTCGACCGCATCGGTGCTGATGGCATCGTTCACGATCATCAGGACAGCTCCGGGCACCAAATTCGCGTCAAGCTGCTTCGTGATGAAGCACCCGGACTCGCGCTGGGGTGTCGACGGACATATGATCTTCGCCGACTGCGCGACGATTCCCGACCCCGACGCCGAGCAACTCGCCGAGATCGCGATCGCGGCGGCCGACTCGTGCCGGAAGTTTCTGAAGGTCGAACCGTACGTCGCGATGCTCAGTTTTTCGACGAAGGGAAGCGCTGAACACGCCGACGTCGACAAGGTGACCGCTGCGCTCGCGCTGGTGCGGTCACGAGCGCCCATGCTGCACGTCGACGGCGAGCTCCAGGCGGATGCAGCGCTCGTACCGTCGGTCGCGGAGAAGAAGGCTCCGGAATCCGACGTCGCCGGCCGTGCGAACGTGCTCGTGTTTCCGGACCTGGGGTCGGGCAACATCGGTTACAAGCTCGTGCAGCGACTCGCCGGAGCCGAGGCGTACGGGCCGTTCCTGCAGGGGTTCGCCAAGCCAGTAAGCGATCTGTCCCGCGGTTGCTCGGTCGACGACATCGTCAATACCGCTGCAGCGACGCTGTGTCAGGGAGCCGAATGAACATCGCGCTCGTCGGATACGGTCAGATGGGCAGGATGGTTCACGACATCGCACTGGGCCGAGGGCACTCGGTGGTAGCGATCGTGGATCCGATCGCCGTTGATCCGGCGGCGGCCGGTGGCCCCGTTTACGCCCGGGCCCTTGTTCCGGAGCTACTGACGGGAGTGGACGTCGCGATCGAGTTCTCGCTCGCGGCTGCGGTCGTCGACAACGTCCGCGTCTACGCGGCAGCTGGAGTCGCCGCGGTGATCGGAACAACCGGATGGACCGATCGAATAGACGCTGTGGCGTCGACGGTCGCGGAAGCCGGAGTCGGGCTTGTTTACGGTTCGAACTTTTCGATCGGCGCGCACGTCTTCTTTCGGGTAGCGGCGTCGGCTGCACGGCTGATTGCCGATCTGGACGAGTACGACGCGATGATCCATGAGATCCACCACCGCAGGAAGAAGGACAGCCCGAGCGGGACCGCGCTCACGCTCGCAGAGCACGTTCTGCGCGCGCTACCGGCGAAGACGACGATCGAAACCGGTAGACTCGATCGCGCGCCGCACGCGCACGAACTGCACGTCAGCTCGACGCGCGGCGGGGCGAACCCGGGCTGCCACACGCTCTATCTGGACTCTGATGCCGACACGATCGAAGTGCGGCATCAGGCACGGTCGCGAATCGGCTTCGCCGGCGGCGCGGTTCGCGCCGCCGAGTGGCTTGCCGGTCGAACCGGACTCTACACGGTTGACGACTTCGTCAACGACACGCTCGACCCGGAACACAGGGGGACACAATGCTGAATGGCGTCTACACCGCGCTTGTCACACCGTTTAACGCCGATGGATCGCTCGACGAACAGGCGCTTCGCGAGCTCGTCGACTTCCAGATCGCCGGCGGCGTGGCTGGAATCGTTCCAGTCGGCACGACCGGCGAAAGCCCGACAGTGACCCACGATGAGAACATCCGGATCGTCGAGATCGTCGCGGACCAGGCACGCGGACGCACCGTGGTGATAGCCGGCACCGGCTCGAACTCGACCGCCGAAGCCGTCCGGATGACCCGACTCGCTGCGGAAGTCGGGGCCACCGCAACGCTGCAGGTCGC
>SKVA01000050.1 GCA_007129695.1 Spirochaetaceae bacterium
CTTCGGCGACGGCGCAGGCGCCGTGCTGGTCGAAGCCTCCGATGACGAGCGATCCCGACCGGGCCACACGATCGTGACATCGTGGCTGCGCTCGAAGGGCAGCGGAGGCCCCGCTCTGATCAGGCAGGCCGGCGGGTCGCGCGAGCCGTTTGAGGACGGCCGCCACGGCGCTCGCGATCTACTCCTGGCGATGAACGGAAAGCAGGTCTACCTCTTCGCCGTCGACGCGATCGTGCAGACGATCACGGCGCTCTGCGAGCGGATCGGGAAGAACCCCGACGACGTCGACTGGATCGTACCGCACCAGGCGAACTCGCGAATCATCGAGGCCGCCGCCAAGCGCCTGCGCCTCCAGGTCGAACGCTTCTACCTGAACGTCGACCGCTACGCGAACACATCGGCCGCGTCGATCCCGATCGCGCTCGAAGAGATGGTGTCGACAGGCGCGCTCAAAAGCGGTCAGACCGTTCTGACGGTCGGATTCGGCGCCGGACTCACGTACGGCGGCAACGTGCTCTCCTGGTAGCCGAGCTTGCGCGACAGGTACGCGATCGCGTCGATCTGCTCTGAGAGTGGATTCTCAAGCTCCAGCGACACCCACCGATGCGGCAGATAGCGCCGGTAGCGTACCAGATAGTCCAGGTTGGCGAGCGACACGAAGCGGTGGTGATCGGGTCCACCGTTCCACTCGTTTGGATCCCCCGGCCTGATCGCCGATACGTGACAACATCCCACCACGCGCGTCGACAGCTGACGCATCGTCGTGTCGTAGTAGTCGGTTCGACCCATCAGACGGGCAGCTTCCAGATGAGAGAAGTCGGGACAAATCCCGGCGACGCGTTTGAAGTCATCGTCGGAGACGACCACCTCGACATTCTCCATGAAGAACCGCCCGACAAGCCGCGGCGGGATGTCTCCAAACGGATGGCGGCTTTCAGCCGGGTGTACGTTGAACACCTCCGCGGAGAAGCGACCGACCAGGTAGTCGATCTCCGACACGTCGCAGTCGGTGCGCAGGTGGACGTGCGGAAGGCGCAGCCCGTCGATCCGCTCGAGTTCCCGGTAGAGGTCGACTCGAGCCGGCGGGTCGATCGCAGTCGGGAAGAACGCGATCGTGCGTACGTCGCTTTCGGCAAGATCGGCTACGAACCGGGGAATCTCGTCTTGCACGGTGGTGGTCAGTCCCGGTAGGATCGTCATGACCATACTATACTGATGCCCGGCGCCGAGCGCGAAACGGAGGGGGATATGGACAGACGCGTGATCGTGGTGCTGACCGCGGTGATGATTGTGCTACTGGCCGGGTGCGCGGCGGGCCCGAACGCGATGACCGGCGTCGCCGACGGCGACGGAGAGATCGCCGGGTTCTGGATGGGGATCTGGCACGGTCTGATCGCGCCTGTTACCTTCGTTGTGTCGCTGTTCAACCGGTCGGTGTCGGTCTACGAGATTCACAATAACGGAGGCTGGTATAGCTTCGGGTTCCTGTTCGGCATGATCACGATCTTCGGCGGGGGCGGAGGCGGTGCCGCGCATTCGCGGCGACACCACGGGTAGGCGCACTCCATGGCCGGCGGACCGCTGTCGCTGATAGTCGGGCACTCGAACCTGGACCTCGACTGCATCGGGTCGATGGTCCTCGCGCGGCGGCTCCACCCCGATCACAGCCCGGTCAAGAGCGGCACGATTCATCCGGTCGCGAAGAACCTGTACAACCTCTACGAGACCGAGCTCGAGTTCCTCCCGGTGGCCGACGTAAAGGGGCGCGACGTCGCGTCGCTCGTGATCGTCGATACCCGTTCCAGGCACCGGATCGAAGAAGTCCTGAAGGTGATCGATCACGGTGGTGCCGACCGGATCGGGTCGATTACGATCTACGACCATCACCCGGCCGAAACCAACGACTTCCCCGGTGCGACGGTCCACGGCGGTGAATACGGGTCGACGACGACGATCATCGCAACGAAGCTCATCGACGCGGGCATCACCGTGTCCCCCGACGAGGCGACGATCGCGCTCGCCGGCATCTACGGCGACACCGGGAACTTCACACACGAAAACGTCGGGCGCGACGACTTCCTGGTCGCGTCGTACCTGCTCGACTGCGGCGCGTCGCTGCGTCTCGTGGCCGACCTGACGAGCAGCCTGCGAGAGGAGGCTCAGGTTGAGCTGCTGCACGACGCATTGCGGTCGCTCGATACCCGCACGATGAACGGTCACACGGTCGCGCGCGCGGTTCTCACGCTACCGCGTCAGACCCCGGGAGTCGCCGCGGTCGCCGAGCGCCTGTTCGAGATCGAAGAGGTCGACGCGCTCTTTCTGGTCGTCGGGTTCGACCGCGAGCGGGCGACGCTCGTGGTCGCGCGCAGCCGCAAGGACCGGGTTCCGGTAAACACGATCATGGGCGAGTTCGGCGGCGGCGGACATCGCAAGGCTTCGTCGGCGCTCGTCAAGGACGCTTCAACCGACGTCGTCGTCGAGCGGCTTGACGACGCGTTCATGCGGTTGGCGGTGCCCGCGCGCACCGCGCGGGAGATCATGACCAGTCCGGTCGTCACGATTGAGGCGTGTTGGTCTCTCCTTCAGGCAGCGCGCTTTTTCGAGGAGATCAACCACACTGGCGCTCCGGTCGTGGACGACGCCGGATCGCTTGTCGGGTTCCTGACGCTCCGCGACATCATGAAGGGCCGGAAGGCCGACGCGATGCACGCCCCGGTGAAGGGATACATGACGCGCAAGGTCGTCACGTGCGAACCCGATGCGACGATACGTGAGATCTCGCACCGGTTGTTCGCTCACAACATCGGCCACCTTCCGGTGACCGCCGGAGGGCAACTCATCGGGATAGTTACGCGATCCGACTACCTGAAGACGATCGACGCTACCGCCGGCCCTCAGTCGGCGCCCGCAGAACGATACGCCGTCCGCGGATCAGGTACATCGCAAGACCGCACACCAGAGTCACGAGCGTGACCATCGCGCCCATCCCGATGATTCCGACCGGGAACCCCCAGCGGTCGATCGTTGCGCCCAGGAGCGGTGTCAACACCGCACCGGCCTCACTGCTCGCGAAGAAGTAGATCCCCAGCACGGTGCTTCGACGGCTCGCCGGAACCTCGGCCAGGATATGCGCTTCGGAGGTCGGCATCCGGAAAAACATCAGGACGCCGATCGCCAGGAGCACGACCGCGAACACAAACGGGAACGGTGCCCCGATCAGGAGCGCGATCACCGGCCCGGTGAGCAGACCGGTCACGATCATCACGCGGATCCGTCCGATCCGGTCGGAGAGCATTCCACCGAGCGGCGCGGCGAAGAAGCCCGCCGCGAAGATGATCGACAGCACGCTCGCGGCGATCGCCTCGTCGACGCCGCGCACGTCGACCAGATAGAGCGGGATGTACGGAATCGTCGACCCGACGCCGGCTCCCATGATCCCGGTCATGACCAGGAAGAGCGTCATGCGAGCGGTGCGCGTACCGCGGCCGGTGCGGTCTTCGCGTGCAGGCGCCGCTGCGCTTGCGGCCGGCGCGCTTCGCTGTGCGTCGCCTGCGGTTGGTCCGTCGGCCGCGGGCGCAACGCCGTGCGCACGACCGGGTCGATCGATCATCCTGCCGACCAGCACGAACGTGATCAGGCCCAGGATCGCGACCGGAATCGACAGTGTCAGAAACGTTCCCCGCCAGCCCAGGGTGGTCACGATCGCCGCCGCGATCAGCGGCGACAGGAAGTAGCTCGAGCTGCCTCCGATGATGTGCAGCCCCAGCGCGCGCCCGCGCCGGTGCGGCTCCACGATCCTGCCGATCACCGCCGACGACGACGGGTGATACCCGCCGCCGGCGACTCCCATGAGAACCAGTCCCGCGATCATCCCGCCGTACAGCGGAGACAGCCCGACGACCGCTCCGGCGATCGCGACGCCGGTGATCCCGGCAAGGAGCGGATAGCGGGGGCCGATGCGGTCGGCAAACCATCCTGCGGGCAGCTGGCTGAACCCGTACGCGATCGTGAACGCGGCGGTCACAAGACCCGACTGCGCGTAGGTCAGGCCGAACTCGTCGCGGATGAACGGCAGCAGCGGGATGATGATCGCCATCATCACGTGGTGGCTGAAGTGCGCGCCGGCCAGAAGGCCGATGATCGGGCCCGAACGCACGCTCTGGCCGCGCGCGACGGACTGTGCTGTGTGGGACATGCCGCGATTATTCACGATCCGGGCGGTCGTGTCAGTACGGAGGGCGTTGACACGCGAGGCGACAGCCGGTATCACAACCACGTGTTCCGTCCGAAGCTGATCTCGTCGTTCAGAAACTACACGATGCGGGGATTCGCGACCGACGTGTTCTCAGGCATCATTGTCGGGGTCATCGCGGTCCCGCTGTCGATCGCCGTCGCGGTCGCGTCGGGGGTCACCCCGCAGCAGGGCCTTGCCGCCGCGATCGTCGGCGGAGCGGTCGTTGCGCTCTTTGGAGGCGGTCCGGTGCAGGTGTCGGGCCCCACGGGCACCTTCGTCGTTCTTGCGTACGCGATTGGAGCGCAGTACGGCTACGCAGGGCTCGCGCTCGCGACGATCATGGCGGGAGTGATCCTGGTGATCATGGGATTCGCCCGGTTCGGACGCGTGATCCAGTACGTCCCGTACCCGGTCGTCATC